>JALQWJ010000121.1:0-262 GCA_023258775.1 Burkholderiaceae bacterium
ATGGGTTAGTGGGGTAGAAGTGTCTGTGACCTGGGCGAGGCAGACCATCCATGTGCTTGGCTTGGGTGTTAACCCTGTTGATCCAGTCCTGGTCGCTGGCCTGGGTCGAATACGGGCCCAGCGATTTGCGCGCGCTCAGGCCATTGACCGCTCCTTAGCTCAGGCTGGGCTGCCTGGCGCCCTGGAAGCAGCCTTGGGGCAAGTGCGTGAACCCGAGCAGATTTCGCGTACACATATCGCTCGCTGGATTGCCAGTCAATGC
>JALQWJ010000121.1:272-5299 GCA_023258775.1 Burkholderiaceae bacterium
ACGAGAAGTCTTTGCGCGTTATCTCTGTGACGGTAAACCGGGCGATGTGAGTCAAACCTGGGCGAGTCTTCGTGATTCGATCGGCTGGATCCGCAATGCGGGCGGGGTTGCTGTGCTTGCCCATCCTGCTCGCTACCGCTTAAACCCATTGCTCCAACACTGTTTAATCGAGGAATTCCGCGAAGCTGGCGGTCTCGCCTTGGAGACCGCTTCGGGTTCGCACGGCCAAAGGGAGATTCAGCATTTCAGTCGATTAGCGAGTCAGTATCGGCTTCGAGCGTCTGCGGGCTCGGATTTTCATGCGCCTCGAGAAAGTAGGACTGCGCTGGGTGCTGTATCGATGATTGCAGATTCAGTAGAACCTCTTTGGTCAAAATGGGATGTAGGACATTGAAAAATATTAAGAAATAATCAATGCGACGTTTGATTGTTCATCCAGATAATCCACAAGCCCGTCTTATCCAGCAGGCCGCTCAGGCACTTCATGATGGCGATTTACTGATTATGCCAACGGATGCTTGTGCTGTGATCGCGGCGTCGATGGCCCACAAATCAGCTGTAGACCGATTGCGGGCAATTCGCCAACTGAACGATCGGCACCTTTTAACGCTTTTGTGCCCCGACCTTTCTGCCCTGGCAACCTACGCCAAAGTAGACGATGTTGCCTTTCGATTCCTGAAGGCTTGGACCCCCGGGCCTTACACGTTTATCCTCAATGCGAGCAAACAGGTGCCGCGGCGACTGTGGCACCCCTCGCGAAAAACCATCGGGTTAAGAGTCCCTGAACATCCTGTGGCGATGGCCTTGTTGCAGGCTTTTGGTGAGCCCTTGCTCTCCAGTAGCCTCATTTGGCCAGGAGAGAGTCTACCCATGCATGAATCCGATGAAATCGCTGAGCGATTCGCTGACAGCTTGGAGGTCTTTTTGGACAGCGGGCACTACGGGCTCGTACCGACCACGGTCATTGATCTGACCAGCGGTGAGGCCGAAGTGATTCGCGAAGGGGCAGGTTCGCTGAAGGCACTTACAATCGACCCATGGACGAAAACTGGATTCAAGTCATCGCGGTCTATGCCATCCCGGTGATTTTCGCAATAACCCTTCACGAAGCTGCCCATGGCTGGATGGCCCAGCGCTTAGGCGATCCTACAGCGAGTCAACTTGGTCGAATATCGATCAATCCGGCTCGTCATGTTGATCCAGTCGGCACCTTGCTGGTTCCTGGGCTCACCCTGGCGCTTGGCGGGGCAATGGGTGCCTTCGCACTCTTCGGTTGGGCCAAGCCGGTGCCGGTGGATGCGCGTTACTTTCGCCGACCGGTACGGGATATGGCATGGGTAGCGGCCGCAGGTCCGGGCATAAATCTACTCATGGCACTTGCATGGGCTTTGCTCGCCAAGCTCGTTCTGATTGGCCTTGGCGCGGGCGAATCCACAAGCTCAATGGCCGCGTCGCTTACTTCCCCGATTGCAGCGGAGTATGCGCTTCGTGTTGCGGTCGCAGGTATTGTGGTTAACGTTGCCCTGATGGTGCTGAATTTGCTGCCTCTACCCCCTTTAGACGGTTCCAGGGTAGTCACAGCTTTGTTGCCGCCTTCGATTGGCTGGCGTTATGCGCAGCTTGAACGTTATGGTTTGTGGATTTTATTGATTCTTCTCTTTAGTGGTGTGCTTGGCGCAATCGTAAGACCCGTCACGGCTTGGATGCTCAAGAGCATCGTTACTATTTTTGGGCTTCGTTAAATGATGCAAAAAAAAGAACAAAACCCAAGTGCTCAGCCACTCAGCAATGAATCAAACACGAGCGATACTCGACCGTCTGGCGTCTCGCGGCCTTTTTATGATGAGCCTTCTCGAGCGCCGGCGCAATCGGTGCTTTCTGGCATGCGGCCAACCGGCGCTTTGCATTTAGGCCACTATCACGGTGCACTTGCCAATTGGGTCAAATTGCAAGAACAATACAAAAGTTATTTTTTCGTGGCCGATTGGCACGCGCTAACAACACACTACGAATCGCCTGAACTTATCCAAAAGAACATCAGGGAGATGGTTATAGACTGGCTCGCCGCTGGTATTGATCCCGAACGATCCGTTTTGTTTGTTCAATCCCAGGTGCCGCAGCACGCAGAGTTGCATTTGCTATTGTCGATGTGTACACCGCTTGCCTGGCTGGAACGTGTGCCGAGCTACAAGGACCAGCAAGCCAATTTAAACGACAAAGATCTATCGACATATGGCTTTCTAGGTTATCCCTTGCTCCAGGCCGCTGATATTTTGATTTACAGCGCCTCATGGGTACCGGTTGGGGATGATCAGGTTCCGCATGTTGAACTCACGCGAGAAGTTGCCAGACGCTTTAATCATTTATTCGGACGTGAGCCGGATTTTGACCAAAGGATTGGTCAATGCTTAAAGAAGTTGCAGGCAACTGAGATTGATATGCTGAAAAAGTCTCGTGCTGCCTGGCTTGAATCAGGCGATACCAATGCCCGCGATTCAGCCAGACAATTGCTGCGAAACCTCGTGTTAAGCCCTGCAGATCGGCAACGCTTATCCGGTTGGATCGAAGGCGCCGGTCGTCAGTTGTTGCAAGAGCCACAACCCTTGCTGACCGAGGCATCCCGACTACCCGGTCTTGATGGGCGAAAAATGTCAAAAAGTTACGGCAATTCAATTGCGATGCGTGATGATCCAGTACATCTCGAAGCCAAGATCCGCAAGATGCCAACAGACCCGGCCCGCGTAAGGCGAAGCGACCCTGGTAACCCAGACCAATGCCCAGTCTGGGATTTACACAAAGTTTATTCCGATGAATCGATCCGCTCTTGGGTTCGTGAGGGGTGTAATCGTGCTGCGATCGGATGCATCGACTGCAAAAAGCCGGTCATTGACGCTGTGCAACGCGAGCAATCGCTTTTTTATCAGCGCGCTGAGCCTTTCTTACAACATCCTGATCGAGTCGATGACATCCTGAGGGAGGGTTCAAAACTTGCCGCGACAGCCGCTGAGCAAACCATGGTTCAGGTTCGCGAAGCGATGGGCTTATCGCCCCGCTGGTTTTAGTTGGCAAGGTCTTTCCAGTGTTAGAGGTTCAACAATCTCCCTCAGCATGGGTGCAAAGGTTTTTGCAAAACAATCCTGCAGCGCATGATGAGCAGCGCTGGTTGATCGACTGGGCTTGCGGTGGTGGCAGGCATAGCCTCTTGGCACTTGAGCGAGGCTGGTCCGTACTAGCGATGGACCAGGATGTACATGCCTTGGGCAGCTTGCGCGAAGCCGTCGATGCGACTAACGATGCCTCGCGATTGCACTGCTTAGAAGTTAATTTGGAAGCAAGCAATAGTTTGGATCTCGTGGCTCGCGCCCTATCGGACTTTGGCTTTCTACAAGTATCAGCCATGGTCGTATGCAATTATTTGCATCGCCCGAGCTGGTTGGGCATGCTTGGGTTGCTCGAGCCAGGAGGAAGCCTGATTTATGAGACATTTGCTCAAGGTCATGAGCAACTGGGCCGACCACGGCGAGGCGCTTTTTTGCTCCAGCCTGGTGAGTTACTTGCCAAGGCGCAAGCCTCGCATCTAGCAGTCATCGCCTATGAAGATGTATTGGAAGTTAATGAGCGCGATTTGCCTCGTGCCAGAAAACAAAGGCTTTACGCGCGAAAACCTGGGCTTGCGTCAAACGGCAATCCCTGGCTCAGTTAGAATTTCCACTTTCTGGGGTAAGCCATGATCAAGGGAAGTATTGTTGCCATCATTACACCGATGCTTGAAGACGGCAGTATCGACTGGGATAGCTATCGCCAACTCATTGACTGGCACATCGACAGCGGAACGGACGCGATTGTTGCGGTCGGTACTACTGGTGAATCCCCAACCGTGGATCACGAAGAAAACTGCAAGTTGATCGAAGAGGCCGTGCGCCATGCTGGGGGTCGAATACCGATCATTGCGGGCACAGGTAGTAACTCAACCCGTGAGGCCTTAGAACTCACCCGTTTTGCAAGCAGGATTGGCGCTCAAGCTAGTCTGCAAGTGGTTCCCTACTACAACAAGCCCACTCAAGAGGGCATGTATCAGCACTTTCGAGTTATTGCTGAAGAGGGTGGCTTGCCTGTAATTTTATATAACGTTCCAGGACGTACTGTTGCTGATTTGTCAAACGAAACGGTCTTGAGGCTAGCAAAACTGCCCGGGGTAATAGGCCTTAAGGATGCAACAGGCGATATCGCTCGTGGCAGTGATCTTTTGGCTCGACTGCCAAGCGATTTTGCGGTTTACAGCGGTAATGATGACTCGGCGCTCGCTTTAATGGCCATGGGCGGCCACGGTGTGATTTCAGTGACCGCCAATGTTGCTCCTTCTGAAATGGCAAAGCTTTGTCATGCTGCGCTCGCGGGGCAATGGTCGGAAGCGCTTGCCATCAACCGGCAATTGCTTCCCTTGCACCTTAAACTTTTCGTTGAAGCTAATCCGAGCCCGGCGAAGTGGGCCCTGCAACAGATGGGGCGAATCAAGCCCGGTATCCGTCTGCCACTGATGCCTTTGTCTCCAAGCCATCATGAGACAGTGCTTGATGCGCTGAAACAGTCGGGAGTATTTTCTTGAAAAGCAAGCTGCCTGCAGGCTTATTGCTGCTGGGCCTTTGCGGCCTATCAGCTTGCTCTAGTCTGGACGGACTGAGCGAATTCAATAAGGTTGATTACAAAGGGGCAAGCAAGGGGCCTTCACTCGAGGTGCCACCAGATCTCATTCGACCCGCAGGCAGTGATCGCTATACGGCCTTTGATCGCCCGGCTGACCGAACCCTAAGCGGTTTTCAGGCGTCGAGAGTTGGGACGAGCGCCGATCGGGGTGTCTTGCCAGCCGTCTTGGGTGCCCGTCTCGAAAAAGAATCCACCGATCGTATGATCTTGGTGGTCGATATGCCTATCGATAAAGTCTGGCCAATCGTGAAACGTTTTTGGCAGAACAATGGATTCTCGTTCATCGTTGACCGGAGTGACATTGGGATCCTTGAAACAGACTG
>JALQWJ010000122.1 GCA_023258775.1 Burkholderiaceae bacterium
ATCGGCGAAAACCTCGCAACGAACATCCAGACCTGCATCCCTTGCCTCTTTCTCCATCACACTGCCAGCCAGCACATACATTTGTACCTGGTCGCCCAAATCCTTAACGGCCTGGGCCATCGCCCTCGATAGGCCAACGTCCTTGGCAGCCATGTTGTAGAGCGCACCATGGGCCTTGACGTGATGCAATCTCGCGCCCGCTGCCTCAGCAAAGGCGCGAACCGCCCCGGCTTGATAGAGCATTAACTCATAGGCTTCATCCGGGCTCAGGCTCATGGTGCGTCGACCAAATCCCTGCAAATCAGGCAAGCCGGGGTGTGCGCCAATCGCTACACCGTGCTTTGCAGCGAGTTTGACGGTTGCACGGATGGTGGAAGGGTCACCGGCATGAAAACCGCAAGCGATGTTTGCCGAACTTATGAGCGGCATCAGCGCTTCATCCTGACCCATCGTCCACGCGCCGAAGCTCTCGCCCATATCGGCATTCAGATCGATTCGGACTTGAGCTTGGTCTGGCTGAATTTCAGCTTGCGACCCATATTTCAGGCGCTCGGCCTGTTGAATCTCTCCATTGTCGTGAAGGGAGGGCTCGTTGCGAAGGCATGGCTCGGATTGATTCATCGCCTGTGCTCCATTTCGTGGAAGGTTTGACCAAATTTTGTTTGCAAGGCTTGTTCAACGCGTGTTTGGAGGCGATGCATGGCATAAGACATCCGATCGGCCTCCTCGAGCGAGATCAAGTGAAACTGAATCAAGCTGCCCGCTGCTGCCTGCGCAAGCATCGGAAATGCTGCGCTTGCTACCTCCAAAACACGCGGATAGCCCCCGGTGGTTTGGTGTTCGCCCATCAGAATGACAGGCAAACCCGCGGGCGGCAACTGCACAGTGCCAAGATGCACCGCCTCGCTGGCAAGTTGTGGCAAGGTCGAGGTGCTCAAAGCCCGGCCGGAGCCGGCTTCAAGCCTAAGCCCTTGACGATTGCTTTGGGAGCTAACAGTCCAGACCTGGTCAAGGAGCACTTGCTGCTCGTCTTGGCCTAGCGCTGGCCAGTGCCGCCCAATGAGCACCGGTAGGTCGAGCAGGGGCCAACCGTCGGGTATTGTCGAGGCGATTCGCCAGCGTGGCCATGCACACTCGCCGTGTCTTGCCGCGCGCTGGCCGACTTCGCTGCCCAGAACGGCAAGCGCCCTTGCCGCGCTGATTCGCTCAACCTCGGGATGAAGCGCGATTCGATCTTGTGCCTCAAGGCGTTTGCCGCCGATGCCAGATGCCAGATGGGCACTTCGACTACCCAGCACGCTTGGCGTTCTAAACCCGCCGGCCACAGCAATCCAACTGCGCCAACCGCGCCTGGGTGCACGCCATTGCAGCAGGCTTCCCGCTGGCAGGAATACAGGTCGGTGCGAAGGCAGGATCGACGTCTTTCGCAAGGGACGTCCCGCAAGCTCTTGTAAGACGACTTCATGTTCTGCCCCATAACTGGCGATCCAAAGATCGCAAGGGCTTGAGATTTGTGGTCCTGGCCCACTTACCTCGATGACGGCTTCGTCCGGATGGTTCCCAACAAGAAGATTGGCGAGGCGGGCTGCCATTGGGTCTGCTGCACCGCCGCGCGACAGCGCCCAGTGGGCCATATTGGGTCGGCCCTGGTCCTGAATCGTGCTGAGTAAGCCAGCTTTCCGAATACAAAGTATTGCTTCAGCTTCGCTCAGGTGGTCGATTGGCAATGGTCTGGGGGCTTCAGTCGTCGTCACCGCTGACTCCACAGGCTCTCGAACACTTCGAGTCCGATGCGCTCAAAGCGGATTTGGTCGCCCTCTTGGATCAAGGCTGCTGGATCCTTAAGCGGGCTAAAAAGTCGTAATGGACAGCATCCGATCAAGTGCCAACCGCCAGGTGTGGCGCTCGGATAAACGGCAGACTGACTGCCGGCGATGGCGATGCTCCCCTCAGGAACCTTATGACGCGGTGAATCCCTGCGTGGCAGCTTAAGCGCAGGATTCAGACCGCCTAAATAAGCAAATCCGGGCATGAATCCAATCACTTCGGCCACAAACTCACTGTCAAGGTGGTGGCGAATGACTTCGCTGACTGAAAGGCCACATCGCTCAGCAACATGGGGTAAATCCGGGGCTACGGGGGCTTCATAGCAAGCTTGAAGGATTTGCAGACGTCCTTTGAGCGCTGGCCAGCACAAAGCTTCCTTGGCCTTTTCCGTCAGCCATGCCAGTGCCTGCTCGCGCCATTGCGCGGTCTGGCCTGGGTCTTGTAAGTCGCTGACTCCCGGTAAGCGCATCGCCATGGTTCGAACGCCCGCTACCACCTCTGCGCAAAAGCCTTGGGGCTCGCGCCGTAGAAGTGCCGCGAGGTTTCGCGCGGCCTGATTCGCGTTGGGGTGTTCGTGCCAATCGACCATCATCCATTGATCCCCACAAGCCGAAACTTGAGGCGCCGGCAGCTTTGATTCTTTCTTAAGGGATTGCTTTGGGGCAGACAATCCAGCGTCGGGTGGGCGATTCATTGATTCAAATGCAATTAAGCGGCTAGTCTAAGCTTTGTCACCATTGGAGAGTTAAAACTTTTCTCAAGAAGGGCCTAAGTATGTCGCATTCAACCGTTAACGCGGCGTCGTTGGCCGCCAGCTCGCGACTGCCATTGGCAGGCTTGCGTGTTCTTGAATTGGGTCAGCTCATTGCTGGTCCTTTTTGTGCAAGGGTGCTTGCCGATTTTGGTGCGGAGGTTCTGAAGGTTGAGGCACCAGAAGGCGGAGATCCTTTGCGCAACTGGCGGGTACTTAAAGACGGCAATTCGATTTGGTGGGAATCGCAATCGAGAAACAAGCGTTCAATTGCGATTGACTTGAGGCAAGCTGAAGGTCAGGCGCTCGTGAGAACGCTCGTTCGCGACTGTGATGTGATTATTGAGAATTTTCGCCCAGGGCAACTCGAGCAATGGGGCTTAAGCTATGAGCGCTTAAGTGAAGATCATCCCGGCCTCATTATGTTGAGAATTTCAGGCTATGGACAGACAGGCCCTTACAAGGATCGACCTGGCTTTGGTGTGATTGGCGAGGCCATGGGGGGATTGCGCTATTTGAGCGGCGAGCCTGGTGAGATTCCTGTGCGGGTTGGGGTGTCGATTGGCGATTCGCTTGCTGCGCTGCATGGCGTCATCGGCATCATGATGGCCTTGCGCGAGCGCGAGGTGCGTGGTGGCAAAGGACAGGTCATCGATGTGGCTTTGTACGAATCGGTTTTCAACATGATGGAGAGCCTGATTCCAGAATACAGCGTAACGGGTTTGGTCCGTGAGCCTTCAGGTAGTGCGTTGCCAGGTATTGCGCCGACCAATGCTTACCGCTGCAATAACGGACTGGTTTTAATAGCGGGCAATGGTGACGGCATTTTTCGCCGATTGATGACTGCAATTGGCAGGGAGGATCTAGCCCATGATCAGGCGCTGCAGGACAATGCGGGTCGTGTGGCACAAGTTTCAAGGCTTGATGAGGCCATCGCGGCCTGGACCGCACAGCGCTCGGTGGAAAGCGTGCTGACCTGTCTGCATGAGGCTTCTGTCCCTGCGGGTAAAATATATAACGCTGCAGATATTGCCTCAGATCCTCACTATCTGGCCAGAGAGATGCTTGTCGGTTCGAAATCACGCGAATCTTATGATCTGACACAGCCTGGCATTGTCCCAAAACTTAGTGAAACTCCGGGTAAGCTCCGCTCGGCTGCACCGCGCCTTGGCGAGCATACGAGGCAGGCGCTCGCTGAGGCGGGACTTCGTGAAGAGCTTATTGCCCAGCTACTTGCTTCGGGCACGGTTCGCCAAAGCTAGGTCACGATAAGTAAGTATCCGTTGCTTAATACTTCCGACGCTCGCCGAATCGATAAGCGCACTCATATCGGCCTGGCGATAATCGGGACGCAATTGCTGTCGTAATTGCTCCATGGTCTTGCGATCAGCCAAAGGCGGCTGCGAGAGCGTCTCTACTAAATCCTGATAGGCGCAATCCAAAGGCGCGGCTTTGCCAAAACCGCTGGCGAGCGCTTGGCTTTGGTCCAGGCTTTGGCCACCGCTAAGCCATTGCATGGCATGCCCAGCACCCACGATGCTTCCGAGTCTTCGTGTGCCGAGAATAAGCCCAAAGCCGACGCCAGGAAAGCGGATGCTTGCCTGCGTACCGAGCCATGCCTGGTCGCACACCGCGAGTAAATCGGCACCTGCCCCCCATGCTCTTCCTTCACAAAGTACATGGCTGCGCAGGGGTGCATACCAAATACTTTGAAGCAAGCGCTCAATTGCAATCAGTCGTTCGATTAAATCCTGATCGGATAGATCTTGCACCTGACTAAGATCAAAGCCCGTGCAAAAGTGCTGGGCGCTGCTTGAAAAAAGCAGGGAGTGAACGCCAGGGTCTGAGATGGCCTCATCGATAGCTTGCTGTATCGCCTGGACCATCGAGACACTGAGCGCATTGCCGCGCTCGGGCTGGCACAGTTGTAGCGTGTATAGCCCTTGATGTCGGTCTGTGGATATCATGAATAGATCGTTAAGTATTTAAGATCGATCGGGCAGCAAATCCTCTGCGTTATGACTACCATCACAAAAAGGCGGTCGCTTGGTCTGTTTGCAACTACAAAGATAAACCAACTCATCGCGGGTTGATTCAAAGCGCATGGGCTTTGCTGGCCCTTTGGCATGGGAGCCATCGCAAAAGGGCTGTGCGGCGCTCTTGCCGCAAGTGCACCACCAATAAACAGCTCCACGCCTTAGGCTTATCGCAATCATCGCCACACTATGCGTTGCCAGCAAGCCTCGTTGCTGGTTTACCTGAGCGAGTAAAAGGGTCTAAGTCGCGCTTTGAAGTTCGTTAAAAGCCGCTCAGGCTTAGTGACCGACGAAGGGCAGAGGGCGATCCCCCGCGAGGGTGATGCGGTGCATCAGGCGTTTGTGACCGTGATAATCATTGACTGGATAATGCAAAACGCGCCGGTTATCCCAAACCGTGAGACTTCCCGCTTCCCAACGAACGCGACAGCGCTGTTCGCTGCGCACCTGATGGTGGTGCAAGTACTGCAAAAGTCCTGCGCTTTCTTCGTCGCTCCAGCCCTCAAACCGAGCCGTGTGTGCAATGTTCACATAAAGCACTGGTTTGCCGGTCTCCGGATGTTGACGAACTACGGGGTGCGATGATTCAAAAACCTGTTTGGCTTGGTCCTTAGCGGCATCACGAAGTCGATCTTCTCGGGTCTTGG
>JALQWJ010000123.1:0-239 GCA_023258775.1 Burkholderiaceae bacterium
GATTGGTCTAGAAGTTCGGTCGATTGCTTGGGTTGGGCGCTTGATGGATGATTTGACGAGTTCATTATATAAGTTGTGGCGAATACATCATTGTTTCCGAAACAATAAGTCATTGACGGTGTGCCCAAGGCCAAGCCCTCTTGCCTCAAATTTGGTCATAGGCCGCCATGCGGGTCGCTCGTGATAGCCATTTGCGAGATTGGCCAAGCTTGATTCGGCGCTGAGTACCGCGAGCATGG
>JALQWJ010000123.1:249-5250 GCA_023258775.1 Burkholderiaceae bacterium
TAGATATGAAAACCGGCCACTGAATGGGCGGCAACCATTTGGCTTAAGACTTCGACTGCATCGTGTTGGATCAGGCGAACATGCTCCAAATCATGACGTTCTATGAGTTGCAACATACTACCCACCCCAGGAGGGTGTACATCGATCCCAAGATAACGTTTAGAGTGATCTTGGCTAGCAATGGCCGCCAAGGCGTCACCCATGCCAAAGCCGATTTCGATGATTAAAGGCGCATCGTGATACTTAGTAGGCCAATAGCTTGCAAGTTTGTCTTCTTCAGGCGTCGATGCTTGGGCCGACGGAGCGATATGGTCCTTCTCGGCAGGCACTTCAAATGGGATGAGATAGCGTGGAGCAAGGGTTTCGAGCGCTTTGCTTTGACCGCTACCCATGCGGCCAGCCCTTACGACGTAACTGCGAATCGCCTTTCGCTTCAATCCGCCCAAGGGTCTTTCCCCGATCTCAGATGATGCTTGCGAAGCATTTTTAAAGTGAACCGCCTTCCATCCAATTGATCTTGCGGCGGCGATGTTCACTTCGTTATCGTCGAAAAATACATAACGCGCCTGTTTGCCTTGATCGAAGCGCTCCTTAGCGTAGTTGAAGAACGCAGTTTCTGGCTTGACGTACCCAATTTCGCTCGAAAAAATCCCGTCGGTGAAAAGACAGAAGATGTCGCGATGGCACTGCAGGTGCTCAATAAATGGTGTGGGCATGTTCGACAGAAAGAGGAGCCGATACCCTTTGTTGTGTAGATGCTGCAGCATGGCGACTGTTTCCGGCATTGGTAGGAGGCGCGGACCGATTGAATTGAGCCATTGGTGGATTTGATCGGTCAGGGTGCGGACATGGTCGGACCGCGCGTCCTGTTGCCTTGTCATGTCGGTTAAGTGGCGATCGTGTTGAGCCCTTAAAGCTGTCGGCAATTTGTCCCTCGGGTCAATCGTCTGATCCTCGTCTTCTCCTAATCCGTAATCAGCTTTACCTATTCCGGCTTCAAGTCTTATCGCAATTCTTGAAGCCAGTACATTGGTTCTTATCAGACCGCGGTCAAAGCTAATCCAGTCAGACCCAAGCCCGTAGTCTTGAAAAACTGCTTGGTGTAATAAGTCCATGGCCTCATCAACAAATCCAATATCGCGTCTCAAATCGTTCAGGAGAGCCTTAGGGTTCCAATCGAAAACAACCCCCCCAAGGTCAAAGACGAGGCTCGGTGGGCATTCGTTAGATACTATATCCATAACGGTAGGAAAGATGACAAATTTGGATAAGCAAAAGTGCTAAGGTGGTTGTGGTTCAACACTAACTGAAATCGCTGAAGCTGTACCAAGCACCCATTGAACGCTTCCGAGGTTTTTAATAAAATGAACCTGTTGAGGCTAAATGCTGTCAATAAAGTCCGCGGTTGATATAGGGTTTTAATTTATCCCATGCAGATTCCTGATCCTACTCAATTCGAAGTAAGTACCAAACTTCCGATCTTCGGATATCAATTATCTCCTCTTGCGCCTGAACTAGTTCAGGCTCGCGAAGCTGTACATGAGTTGCAACTGAGCCATCCCGAGCCACTACAGTCGAATGTAAAAGGTGAATACACGAGTCCTTGGAAGAGCCACTTACTTAATGCAAAACTTCAGCCGCTTTGTCAGCTTGTCATTGGCCTTACCGAACATGCAGCAAAGCACCACTGGAATACAGATATTCGTAAGCTGAATTTCCGCCTCGAAGTTCTCGATTGTTGGGGGGCGATCTACGGCAACAAGGGCCATACAATCGCCCACACGCATTTTCCAGCTGACTTTTCGTGCGTGGTCTATCTCGATACCGATGATGGTTGCGCGCCGCTTATCTTTGAAAATCAAATTAAGGTGAGTCCAATGTCGGGAATGATTGTCATCTTCCCAGGCATGCTGCTTCATCACGTTCCAGAGAATCAAGGTCAAAGGACCGTTGTCGCTCTAAACATGTTCAAGGTTGCCAACTTCTAAGGGGCTGCTTTCATTTAGGGCGCTCTAAATCACTATTTCTGACATCCATTTGTTGAATGCATGCTGCCCTACTAACCGCCTCTATGGTCACGGTTTTGTTCGGCGCCTTAGACTTTGCGTTGACTGACTTGGAAGCAGGTTTTTATTACTGTAAAGTCCGGGTCTTAGAAGCGGGCATGGTTCAATGGTAGAACGGCGGCTTCCCAAGCCTCAAACACGGGTTCGATTCCCGTTGCCCGCTCCAGCACCACGTAGAATGCGGCACCCTACGCTTTGTGTAATCAGAAGCCTCAGGTGCGTTTTTCACAGCGTTTTGTGTAGCAATTGCTTGTTTTGCGGCCCAGGCTCAGTTGTTCGGGATTGCTGGACCTGAGTCTGCAAGTTCGATTGATGCTATGAGGAAGTCTTCCTTAGCCTGGCCCTGCGCCATTAAGGCAGCCAGCCATCGAGGTGGTTTTCCGCGCCCGGTCCAGGTCTCATGGGTGTTAGGGTGTTTGTATTTGGGTGGCACGGGAGGCCGCGCAGCCTTCAAGGCTTTCTGTGTTTCACCCGATCGGGTCTTGCGGACTTTCCGGTTCGTTGAAGTGCTTTGAATAGAGTCATCAAGGTCGGTGATCGATACATTTAGCTTTTTCATGAGTGCTCGAACCTGCGAAACTGATTTCGATTTTCGCGCTAAATGTGAGGCCTCAAGTTTTTTGGCCTGCGCTTGCAATTTTTGAATTTGTTTTTGAATCGAATCATATGACATTCTCGGCATTTAAATCCCCAATAATCGAAAAGAAGAGAACATTGACTGGATTGAACCACATCGCTTGATTTTATGGAAAGCAGAATAAGCAAGATCGAGGGCCTTATGGCGAAGGATTTGATTAAATTAGATACCGATTAGTTGCTCGCAAATACAATCGACTTAACTGAAACGAAACACACTGAAACGAGAGTCTAAGTATATGGTTACTGTCAATGAGGTCCTTGCCTCTAAGCAATTTGGCTTGATTCATACCAATCCAGACGTGATCGTCAAAGATGCGATGAATTTGATGATTGAAAAGCATATTCACTGCCTAGTTGTTTATGAAAATGAAAAAATGTGCGGGATTATTTCGGATCGCGATTACGCCCATAAAATTGTCGCAAAAGGGCTCGATCCTGAGCAGGTAAAAGTTGGCGACATCATGACGCGTAATGTCATTACGATTAATCGCACGGCCTCCATTGCCGATTGCATGAAAATCATGTCGGAGCATCGATTTAGACACCTGCCGGTTGCTGAAGGCGAGGACATCGTAGGCATGATCTCGATGACCGACGTGATGCGGGTGATGATGGCCTCCGCTGACGAAGACCAGGAATGGCAGATGTAGTGCGATTGAGGCGCTAGCGAAACCGCAAGTGTTGGCTGGATGCAGCACAAACTTTGGCCCGACGGGGCCTTTTGTGTAGTATCAGAATCGTGTAGGAGCCTTGAATGACACCCAATCCCTAGTGCTCTTGCCTAAAACCATACATAAATCGCATGTCTTTATCGATCAACGGAGAGTTACTCAAAGCAGCGCGACTTCGTCGCGGGCTTTCGATCGCCACATGGGCGCGAGAACTCATGGTCTCCGAAACACAGCTTCGGTCGCTTGAAGAGGGCGAGGACCGCGGCTTTTACAACGACACTCATCGTAGGCAGATTGCACAAAAGTACGCTGCGGTCTTGGGTGTTGATGCTGCAGCACTGTTTGCCCATGTTCCCAAGCGTAGTGATCCGCGTCGGTCGGCCGGGGAAAGTGCGAGCGGCCTAGACCTAACGATGAGTCAGGCGAGCGTGCTCAGGCAACACGACGTTTCTCTTGCACTTGCCAAGGCCCACGAGGGTACCGGTGATTTGCGACGATGGCAGGGTAAAAGAAAGAGTCGACAAGCCCGCACCGAATACATGCTTGCGGGCGGCGTTCTTGCCGCACTTGCCATTTGGTTTAGCGTTGACGCCTGGAAGCATCAACGCGCGGGACAAACGTCTAACCCCTTATCGGTGGTTGAGCAGCGTTTTGATGATCCGCCATCGGCGCTCAATGCGCGGCCGGTTGAGCTTGCCAAAGGCGGAAGGGTTGATCTTGCGCTGGCCAAGCCCAGTGAACTTGATTATCCGCAACCCTTTGTGAGTAAGCCCACAGAGAGCCAATCGGCCGGTGCGACAAGCAAGGGCCGCGAGACGGTTAATCGCAGGGATGAGGCCACCAGTAAGCTTCATCGCAAAGACGAGGCCTCTAATAAGCGCGCCAGCGAGAAGCCGGGACTTGAGGAGCGCAGCCGATCGTCGGCCAAGGAGCTGCGATATCCCGACCGCAAGGCTTTAGCCGATGCGAGTAATTACCAAGGACTGGCCGGCAATAGCCAGGGCGCGGCTGCCAGTGGCCAGGGTCAGGTAGGAAGTAATCAAGGATCAGCTGACAATAGGCAAGGCGCAGGTAATAACGGTCAAGGCCCAGACAACAGAACTGGCCTTGTGGCTGTTGCGCCATCAAGCGGACCCGAGTCGAGGCATGTGGATCTTTGCGAAGTGTCTGACCGCATGGCAAGCGTGGTCGTGCCGGTCAGTCGGCTTAAAAATACCCCGTATGTGCATGTTGCATCGGGCGTGAGTCAGAAAGTCTGCGTGCGTAGCGCGGATGGTCGGGTTGAGCGTATGTCTTTGTCGGCTAATGAAGCGCGATCGATTTTCGGGAAGGCGCCCTTCACCGTGGTGACCGAGCAACCGTCATCGGTCGAGATTTTCTATCTGGGTGCTCGGGTGCGCCACAACGGCGAGTCACGCGTCTTGAAGATCGTCGACCCCGATCCGATGTCTTAGTGTCGGTCGAGCTATGCTGGTGGGCTATACCTATGACCCGATTTACGCCCGCCACGATATGGGTGAGGGCCATCCTGAGTGCCCCGAACGAGTCCTAGCGATTGATGCGCACTTACGATCGGTCGGTCTCCTCGAGCAATTAGCTTGTTTTGATGCTAAGCCAGCAAGCCG
>JALQWJ010000124.1 GCA_023258775.1 Burkholderiaceae bacterium
GCAAACTTATGGCCTACCGGGCGTGGCTCACAAAAGCGCTTTAAGGCTGCAACCCAATAGCTGCGATCCTGGTCAGCAAATTTCATAGCGATTTGCCGATAATCGAGCCGATCCCATTGCCATGCTTTCAAAAGATCTTTGGGTAACCCAAATGGGAAGTCAAAGCCAGCCACAATGGCAGAGGGATCGTAGTCTTGACGATTGGTCCAAGGCGCACGCAAAAAACATTCAAATGCATGCCAATCACTAAAACGTTCAAACCCTAATAGCTTTAAACGGGATGTTGTGGACATCTGATCGGATCGGCCCTCAAGCGCAGCACGGGCAAGCACAATTGGCTTTTTTACGCCCGGTGCACTGGTAAAGTCGACACCAAGAACACCGATCAATCGGCTACTCATGCGCCTGTCATCTTATAGACTTGGCTGATCATGCGCCTGACATCTTATACAGTTCATGCAGGCGTTCAATGCTGTCCGCCTCGTCAACATGTTTATCCCTTCGCCATCGCAGCATCCGTGGGAATCTCAGGGCAAAGCCCGCCTTATGCCGCTTGCTGGGCGAGATCGCTTCAAAAGCTATTTCAAAGACCATACTGGGCTCAACAACCCTTACTGGCCCGAACTGTTCGAGGCTTGTCTTTCGAATACGGGCGTCGACCTCACGAATCTCCGCATCACTAAGTCCTGAATAGGCCTTTGCCACACTCAACCACCCATTGGGACCTCGCACAGCAAAGGTGTAATCGGTATATAAATTTGCTCGTCTTCCGTGGCCTGCCTGCGCGTAGATCAACACGGCATCAACGGTAAAGGGGTCTTGCTTCCATTTCCACCAACCACCACGCAAACCATCGCCTTGATACATCTTTGAACGACCCAGGCCATAATGACTGTCGCGATGTTTGAGCATCAAGCCCTCGGCCCTAAGTTGACTGGCCTTATGTCGCAATTCGGCAAGATCGGTCCAGTTTGCAAACGAAAAGCAGGGCGAAAGCATTAAAGCACCAGAAAGTTTTGAGGCAAGCTGCTGAAGTTTTTCGCGCCGCACGCTTAAGGCTTGCTGACGCAAATCCTCATCGCCGAGTCGCAAGAGATCATAAGCAATCAAGACAACAGGATGGCTGCGCGTAAGCGCTTTGCTTACACGCTTTCGATTGAGTCGGGTTTGCAAAGCAGCAAATCCCGCGACCTGATTTAAGCCTGGATCCCAGGACAAGAGTTCTGCATCAATCATGGTGCCAACTGGGATCATTGAGCGTACCGATTCAATGCTTAGATCGGGAAATTGTTCACTGATCAACTCTTCGCCACGCGACCACAAATAGCTTTTCGTCGTGCCTGCAATCCATTGCACCCTGATACCGTCCCATTTCCATTCGGCCTGCCAGCTTCTAGCATCGCCCATGGCCAAGTAGTCCTGGTCAAAACTTTGGGCCAGGCAAAACGGGAGGACTTGCTCGGAAGAAGACTCGCTCATTCGGTCGGCGAGCAAGACCTCAAGCCGATCAGCGCTTGGCAAATGCCCGGTCCAGCCCATAAAGCGCTGCGCAAGAAGTTGCGCTGATAGGCCGCTAGCCTCAGCAAGCGCTCTTAAAACCATAGCACGAGAAACACCAAGACGAAATCCACCTGTCATGATCTTATTCATCGCAAAGCGCACCTTCGCTGGATAAGCGCGCCACTGATTGATAAGCCATTGGATTTGCACTTGAGCTGATTGCTGCGTCATCGGGATAGCTTGCTTTTCGAGCCAATCGTGCAAATTTGGCTTAAGTGTTGATGACTTTTGCTCACGAACTTCGACATGATTCGAGTGATGATTCGGTATAATTACATCTTTTGTATCGATAACGACTGCATGTTCCAAATCTGCATGACCTAAACCTGCATGATCCAAACAGTAGGCGATGGTTTCAGCAAGATCACCAGCGTGCGCATAGCAGGCTTCAAATAGCCATGCGGGTAGTCCGCTTGCCTGGATCGCCGCCTCGCGCAGCACCCCACTGCGAATCGAACGCGGCAATTTACCGCCTGCTAAAAAATAGATCAGCCAGGAGAGATCTTCCTTATGGACTGTCTGCAGGCGATTGGTAAAGCACTGCTTGAGTACCTCAAGCTTATGCACATTGGCGTTTGACTGGTCAAGCGCTTCAAGCACCGACGCAAACCAGCAAAGTCCGTCTTCGTGGAAAGTGCCTAACGCGTTATCCTTAGAGGCGACGACTTGGTATGGGCCTGCGCTTGTCTGAGCTTCAGGCATCTTCACCCCAACCGACAGCCTGCAAGGGTGCTGCATCAAGACCTTGTTCGCACAAATAGCGTACCAAGACATCAACCTGCCCATGGGTGACAAAAATCTTTTGTGCACCGCTCTCGCGAATCGCCCAAAGCAGACCTGGCCAGTCGGCATGATCTGAAATTACAAAGCCACGATCAAGCGCACGGCGCCTGCGAATCCCACGCAAACGCATCCAACCTGAGACCGATGCATCCTCATAACCGACCAAACGCGAAATTGCCGATGAGTCAGCGATTGCAGGCGGTGCGAGCAGTAAACTACCGGCAGGCGGCTTCATCTCGCCACGCCAGCAGGCGCTTGGCGGGACTTTGCGACCGGCATTTCGGTAGCAAGCATTTATTGCATCGACTGCAGGATGAACCCAGACCGGACCCTCAGGAAGCGCCATCGCCAAACGCTGGGCTTTGCCGAGTGAATAGGTATAAAGTACAGAACATATACCTTTTGCTGCATTCGCCTGCCACCATGCACTGATTTGCTCGATCACCACTGACTGAGGCTCCCATCGATAAATTGGAAGCGCGAAAGTTGACTCCGTGATAAAGACATCGCATCGCAAGGGCTCGAAGGCTTGACAACTTGAATCAGCCTCAATCCTGTAATCACCCGACACTACCCAAGTCTGTCCATGATGGACTATCTTGATTTGTGAGGATCCCAAGACATGACCAGCCGGATGCAAACTAAGTTTTACGCCGCCAAGATCAATGACTTCATCATAGGCCAAAGTTTGTAGCGAAATCGTACTGCCAAGCCTTGTCTTTAGAATTTCGGCAGCATCGACATGAGCCAAATAATGTTGGTGGCCACTTCGGGCATGGTCAGCGTGGGCATGGGTGATCACTGCACGCTCGACCGGTCGCCATGGATCAATATAAAAATTACCTACTGGACAATAAAGTCCCTCGGGTCTTCGTTCAACAAGCGACTTCATCAAAAAATAGCCCTAGCAAGATCATCGGTTAATGCTAAAGCCTTCCATCAATAAGCAACTTCATGACAAGCCTGCCTCAAGCCAGTCTCCAAGACGAGATCAGCAAGTACTGGCGAATGATCCGAAAGCTTGGCCCATGCTCTGCCCTTGAGCACTCGGGTTTGCTCCACTCGAAAACCTCGTTGATAAATTCGGTCCATCCTGAGGCAGGGCAGCCAGGCTGGGAAGGTACGTGCGGCCTTGAATCCTTTCTCAGACGGGTGCTTAGCGATCTGCTGATGAACTTCGGCAAGTGCGTTAGGTTCACATAAGGGTTGATGCAAGCGATTGTTCCAATCGTTAAAGTCGCCTGCAATAATGAGCGGCGCTCCTGCTGGCACGACCGACTGCACCCACTCGCTCAGCGCCTTGACCTGGCGCTTTCGACCCGCTGCGAGCAAGCCAAAGTGGACGACAAAGCAATGCAGGATCGGCTGACCTGGCGTTTTGCCAAGCGGCAAACTGATTTGTACGTGCAAGGCACCGCGCTTTTCCAGCACATGGTCTGACATATCGCGATGCTCGCTAGCAGTGATCGGAAATCGCGACAAGACTGCGTTGCCATGGTGTCCATGCAAATAAACGGCACTTTTCCCATAGGCGTGGTAGTAATCACCGCTTTCAGGGCTTTGAGCCAAAAACTCATGCTGGGCATGTATTGGCCAGTGATCGAGTTGCTTAGCGTGCCTTTGATGCTCGCCCTGAACCTCTTGCAAGAATAGAAGATCGCGATGCCACAATTGCATTGCCTGCCGCAACTCATGAATCTTGCTCGCAGGACGCACCGACCACGGTGCGCGCATGACACCCTTATGAATATTATAAGTGGCTACCCGCAGCTTCACGACAATTGTCAAAACGCAGGGATCAAGACGAGCGGCCTACACGACGATGTAATTGCTCAATCGCTTCAACATTACTCGCCGAGAAACAGCGCCTTGCAGCACGATCTTGTTCAAGCCATTCATACCGTAGATGCTCTCGGGGAGAAATAACCACGGGTGTGTCTTCTGGTACACAACATGAAAACACGTGTTCGGTATTGTGAGTCACACCGGGCTCATAACGGTGTCGCCATAAAGCATAGATTTCATAGCGATTTTGCTGTTCCCAATCAAGTAGCGCCATGGGATCCAAGTCAATGCCTGTTTCCTCTTTCACTTCCCGCAAGCATGTCTGCCATAGCGGCTCACCCCACTGATCTTTGCTGCCGGTCACTGACTGCCAAAATCCAGGTCGATCGGCACGCTCAAGTACCAAGACCTTAAGACTCGGTGTGTGAACAATGACGAGCACTGACTCAGGGATTTTATACGGCATGCGTTCTCAACCTGATGTGAAGTTCGCGTAACTGCTTATCGTCTACCCCACTTGGCGCATCGGTTAACAAACATTGAGCACGTTGCGTCTTAGGAAAAGCAATGACATCGCGAATCGATTCCGCACCCGACATCATGGTCACGATTCGGTCAAGCCCAAAGGCTATACCACCATGGGGTGGCGCACCATATTGCAAAGCGTCGAGCAAGAAACCAAATTTGGCGCGAGCTTCTTCAGCGCCAATGTTGAGCGCCCGAAATACTTTGGACTGTACCGCTTCGCGATGAATACGTACCGAACCACCGCCAATCTCCCAGCCGTTTAAGACCATGTCATAAGCCTTGGCCAGGGCAAGCCCTGGATCAGTCGCTAGGTAGTCTTCATGCCCATCTTTGGGAGCCGTAAACGGATGGTGACAAGCGCTCCAACGTTGAGCTTGTTCATCGTATTCAAACATTGGGAAGTCAACCACCCAAAGCGGACGCCAATCATCTTCAAAGAGCTGATTGGCCTTGGCAAAATCGGAATGACCAATTTTTACCCGCAAAGCGCCGAGGGCATCGTTAACCACCTTGGCTTTGTCAGCACCAAAAAACAAAATATCACCGTTGGCTGCATGACTGCGTGAAAGCAATGCATCGATGGCAGCATC
>JALQWJ010000125.1 GCA_023258775.1 Burkholderiaceae bacterium
ATCGTGTGTCGATCGCGCGGTGGAGATGCCCGCAAATAATACGTTCTATATTCGAAAATTTTCTAATAATCTGAGCAAACTCTGCTCGTCCATGCAGAAGCCCAATTTCATCCATATGGCCGATTTGAGTCAGAAAGGGCGGATGATGCATCGCTATAACAACCGGGCGGTCAACGCAAGCAAGCAGGCTTTCTTCCAACCAGGCAAGACCGTGCGCATCGATAGCACCAAAACTTTGCCCAGCAAGCGTGCTGTCAAGTGCTATCAATTGCAGATCACCAACATCGACCGAAAAATGTGCTGGACCAGAGACGCCGAGGTATGAATGGTCGGGGAAGCTGCGGCGCAGGTTGATAACGCAGTCATGATTGCCTGGCATCAAAAAAATAGGGCAAACAAGTGGCGTGAGCAACTCGCGCAGGTGCAAATACTCGGACTCGCGCCCGAAATCACAAAGATCGCCTGTAATGACCACGGCGCTTGGCGCCTGGGGACATCGAAGGATGGTATCAATTGCGCGACTCAGATAGGGTGCGGTATCAAGCCTTCCATAGGCCTTGCGCCCAGGTTCGCGGATGTGTAGATCGCTTAATTGAAAAAGATAAGTGCTCATCATTCGCCTCCGAAAGTCTTAAGCGCAGTTGGGTTAACTTCAATTTGTACCGGATCATCCACGCGAAGTGGACAGTCCCTTGCCCTTTGAACCTTTAATTCGATTCCCTCGGGTGTTATCACTCGAAGCTGAATTCGATCGCCAAGAAAGGCGCGGTGAACCACGCGCCCAAGACCGCGTTCAGTCAAATCGCCGTCAACAGCATAAAGGTCGATGTCCTCGGGTCGAATCAATACCTCGCGACCTGAGCCTGCATCGGCCGCTATGTCGAGCCAGGCGCCGCCAAGTCGAATGCCGCGCCGCCCATCAGGGTTCTTGATCAGACGAACACTGTTCATTTGACCAAGAAACGAAGCAACAAAGGGATTGGCGGGCGATCGGTATAGTTCTTCGGCGGTACCGAGCTGAACCACTTCGCCTTGATTCATCACCGCGAGCCGATCAGCGATGGCCATGGCCTCTTGCTGGTCGTGGGTGACGTGAATGGCCGTGATATTCAAGCGGCGTAGTAACTCGGCAAGTTCATCGCGCAAGGATTCTTTGAGTTTTGCATCCAGGGCGGTCAAAGGCTCGTCGAGCAACAAGACGCGTGGCCTAATTGCAATGGCCCGTGCCAGAGCAACCCGCTGGCGCTGGCCGCCCGAAATTTCACCGGGACGCTTATGCTCGAGTCCGCTCAAGCGAACGAGCTCGAGAAGTTCGGCAAGTCTCGCCTGAATCGCTGCATGAGAAATGCCGCGAATCCTTAAGCCATAAGTGATGTTTGCCGCCAGGTCCATGTGGGGAAAGAGCGCATAGTGCTGGAACACCATGCCAATTTGCCTTTTTTCAGGTGGGAGGTTTGTTACTTCGTCGGGTCCAAAATAAATCCTCGTACCGGGGTTTGGAATCTCCAAGCCTGCGATCATGCGCAGTAGGGTGGTTTTGCCGCAACCTGAAGGTCCGAGCAGAGCAAGAATTTCGCCGGGTGAAATCTCAAGCTGTGTGCTGCGCAGACCAATTGTTCCATCCGGATAGGTTTTAGAGCAATTTTGAATGCTGATCGCTGTTTGTTTAGTGGGCATATCGCTTCGCAAGCATTCGTTCGCTTAATTGCATGAGCCACAAAAGCGGGAGCACCACAATCAAAAAGACAAAGGTATACGCTGAGCCGATTTCAATACGCATCGAGGCATAGCTGTCAGCAAGGCCCACTGGTAGCGTTCGAGTGAGCGGGGTGTGTAGCATCCAGGTGAGATTGAACTCACCGATTGAAAGTGTAAATACCATCAGTGCCCCGCTGAGGACTGCGGGAAGCACCGCAGGAATCAAGACCCCTAAGAATCGCTGTTTGAAGCTTGCCCCAAGTGTTGACGCGGCTTCTTCCATCGTTCGCAATTCGGGCCGCCGAAATGCTGCCGTGAGTACTCTCACCATAAATGGCATGGTGAAGATCACATGACCTGCCAGGATGAACGCAGCGTGCTGTCTAAAACCGCGAAACTCCCCGTAGACCAGAATGAGGGCGAGGGCTGTTGCAAGTCCGGGTACCGCAACAGGAAGTGTTATCAGTTCTTCAAACCATAGCGCCCAGGTTCGCTTGGAGCGCGCCAGCGCATAAGCGCAGGGCAGGCCGATCAGAATCGTACAAATCACAGCGGCGCTTGCAATGCCAATTGAGGCAAGTACGGTTGATCCATAGCCGCGCCACACTTCAAGCAGCCACTGCAGGGTGAATCCACCGCGCCAGCCAAGCGCGTAATTCTGCATGAAGCCAGCCGATACCGATAGCAGTACCGGCCCAAGCATAAACACGCCAACGAGCAGACAAAGCGCAGCCAAATAAGGGTTGGTACGCATGGCTGATCAGATGCCTAGTGCGAGGCTGCCTGCGCGGCGCCGGGCCAGGGCAAGTGCAGCCCAGGTAACAAGGCCCAGACTGATCGATAGCGATGCAGCGACCGCGAAGTTCGCATAATTGGTGAATTCGCTATAAATCGTGATCGGCAGTACTTCGAATTTGCTTGCTAGTGTGAAGGCTGTTCCGAATGCGCCCATCGCGGTTGCAAAGATGATCGCACCGCAAGCCAGTGTGGTCGGCGCCAGTTCAGGAATCCAGATGTCACGAATAATCTGCCAGCGGTTGGCGCCGAGTATTCGGGCCGATTCTTCGAGCGAGCGGTCGATGCTTTGTGCGGCGGCAGCATAGGCACTGATGGCCCGGGGTAGTGAGAAGTAAACATAGGCAAGAAAAAGCCCAATGAATTGATAGGCAAATGTCCAACGCCCTAATCCCAAGCTGTCGCTAAGGCTCGGGATCAGACCTTGTCGACCACCTAGCAAGATCACAAAAAAACCAATAATTACGCCTGGAAATGACAAAGGCATCGTCAGTGCCGAAAGGAACATGGCGCGGCCAACAAACTTGTGGCGAGCTAGAAAAACACCGACCGCGCCGCCAAGTGCGAGGCTAATCGCCGTTACCGCAAGCGATAAGGCCACAGTATTAAAGAGGCTTAGCAAATAGTTTGTATTTGTCAGAACGATGAAATAAGTGTCCCAGGCTTTTTCGGCTGGCAGCGCGAAAAGTCGCGCCATCGGGAGCAGCCAAAAGGCAAAAAACACGACAATGGCCGGCACAGCACAAAACTGCTGCCACCGGCTCGTCGTGTAAAAAGCCATCGCGGTCGCGATTCTTCAGTGTAAGTGCATCACCAACTGAGCGATTTAACGCACTTCCATCTAACGTACTTCCTTTAAGTAGCGTTCAGAAAAGGCTTTTTGTACTTCTGCCATTTTCCCGTAATCGACGGTCCTTGCGCGGGCGTATTCGCTCGCTGGCAGGAAACGCGACTGAACCTCTTTAGGAATCGCAGCGGCGCGCACTGGCCGAAGGTAGGCATTAGCCCAAATCGCTTGGCCTTCGTCTGAAAGTACAAAATCAAGTACTTTTTTGCCGTTTTCTGCCTGCGGGCCTTTGTTGACAAGACTCATCACATAGGGGACGACAACACTGCCCTCGGCTGGGATGACGAACTCGACATTTGCCTTATCTTTGTACTTGGCGCGATATGCGTTGAAGTCATAATCCAGCAAGATTGCAATCTCACCGGAGAGCACGCGAGCGTAAGACGTTTGCTTGGGTACGATCGGCTCATTTTTCATGAGGTTTTTGAAGTAATCAATCGCCGGGCCGAAGTTATCAAGACTTCCGCCTCTGGCCTGATTAATGGCAACCGCGCCGACATAGCCCACGAAGGCCGATGCTGGATCGAGGTAGCCAATCAAACCCTTGTATTCGGGTTTGAGCAAATCACTCCACGATCTTGGAATCGGCTTTCCTTTAAGCGCATCGACATTCACCATGAAACCGAGCGTTCCAGAATGGATAGTGAACCAATAACCGTCGGGGTCTTTTAGGCCGTTGGGTACATCGGCCCACTGAGCGGGCTTATAACTTGTTACTACACCTTCCTTGCGTGCCTGGATACCAAAGGTCACGCCTAAGTAGGTCACATCGGCCACCGGATTTGCCTTTTCGGCAACGAGCTGGGCCAGCGATTGACCTGAGTTTTTATTATCTGGGGGAACGGTGATCCCGGTCTTCGCCTTAATGGCCTTAAGTTGCGAGGCCCAATCGGCCCATTCGGGTGGACAGTTATAACAAATGGCGCTTTGTGCGATCGCCGAAGTGCTTGCAAATCCTAGCGTTGACAGTGCGGCAAGCGGCAATAAGATCGCACGAAGATATGATTTTAGTAAATAGAACAACATAGGACTTCCCTGATGGTGGCGGTTGGATGAGAGCTACGACCCCTTAATCTTCGACACTTTCAGTGAAATACTGATGACGTCGTCCTATCGGCAGTCCTCGCGTCCGATCGACATTCGGCCGTCATTAAGACCCTTTATACTGTAGGGGAACAAGACCTCATCATGCCCTCGAGTTTTTAGTTTCGAGCGCATGTCATCTTTCTTTTTGCCGAGTCCGATCATGAGTGAACCTGAAGCTATTGCCCCAAGTCATCGCGATCCACTGCCCAAAATCTGGGACGAGAACAGCAAAATCGGCGACATGCTGCGTGGTCGGCGCGGCTTGATTGTGGGCGTTGCCAACGAGCACAGCATTGCCTTTGGCTGTGCTGCCAAGTTGCGTGGCTTTGGCGCTGAAGTCGCATTAACCTACTTAAATGCTAAGGCAAAGCCTTATGTTGAGCCGCTTGCCAAACAGATCGGCGCTTCGATGCTACTTCCTCTCGATGTGGCTGAGGAATCGGCGGTGGCAAGCATGTTTGAGCAGATCAAGGCTCAGTGGGGTTATCTTGATTTCATTATTCATTCAATAGCGTTTGCACCAAAAGACGATTTGCACGGTCGAATTGTTGACTGCTCGCGCGAAGGTTTCTTGCAGGCGATGCAAATCTCCTGCCATTCCTTTGTCGAACTTGCCCATCACGCCGAGCCGCTGATGAGGCCGGGTGGTGCACTTGTTACGATGAGTTATTACGGTGCCGACAAGGTCGTTCAGAACTACAACATGATGGGCCCCGTGAAGGCTGCACTTGAGTCAACGGTTCGCTATATGGCGCATGAACTAGGTCAATCCAAGATCAGGGTCTACGCCGTATCGCCGGGCCCG
>JALQWJ010000126.1 GCA_023258775.1 Burkholderiaceae bacterium
GTCATTATCGGGAACCCGACCCAATGCCAGCTGCTCTTATTCAAACATCATGACTCGACTCGAAGTTGTCTCCAGCGAGGATGAAGCGCCGATGCAGGTTCTTCCCGATTGCGCGAATCCAGGCATTGCTTTGCGCGTTTTTTTGTTGATTCAAGCGATGCTTTTATGCGTTGCCTGGAGCGCCTCCAATCATCTTGATGAACTCGTCGCTGAATGGACAGCACAGCAGTTTGCGGTCTTGCCCGCCATGTTGATCGGACTGCCTGTCATGAGCCTCACAAGGCGTCGCGCGCTCTTGTGGCCGGAATGGATGCAATGGTCATTCTTGCTCGGATTCTCGGCCTCCTTATCGATTATTGCAGCCTGGTGGACAGTTTCTGTGCTCGACATGATGGAGCACCAGATGCGAGACAACTGGTTTGCTTTATTGGGTCGAGGCCTCGGTGGTGCAGGGGTTGCGGCGATGATTGCCCTGGTGCTGCGGTGGCGCGAGCAAGCCCTGTCGCCGGCGCTTGATCGTGCAAGGCTGCAGGCACTTCAGTCGAAGATTCGTCCTCATTTTTTATTCAATGCACTCAATGCGGTACTCGGTCTTTTGCGCAGCGAACCGCGTCGGGCTGAATCCGTGTTGGAGGGTCTTGCGGATCTCTTTCGAATGTTGCTTCGTGACGAGCGCGAGCTCGTACCATTAGCCGACGAAGTTCGTTTCTGTCGCGATTATTTGGCGGTTGAATCTGAGCGGCTAGGAGATCGATTACAGGTTGATTTTGACCTTGAAGAGTCAGCGCTTGCCGCACTGGTGCCACCTTTGCTGCTTCAACCGCTTTTGGAAAATGCGGTTCATCACGGCATTGAGCCTGCCGCTGAAGGTGGCAAGGTGTTACTTAAGGTTTTTCGTCGTTCCGATCGGGTACAAGTCTTGATAGAAAATCCGATGACCAGCGACGGGCCGCTACGTGCCGGAAGACAAATGGCTTTATCAAATGTGCGACAAAGGCTCGCCTTGCTGTACGATATCGAGGCATCAATGCATATTGAACGAAGTAAGGAGTTCTTTCGACTGACGCTTGAATTCCCTTGCCGCGAGGAAAAAAAGTCTGCGCATGTCTGAACAAACCAGCGTTTTGATCGTCGACGATGAGTCTCCTGCCCGCGCCCGCCTTCGCGAGTTGCTCGGCGACCTTGCCAAAGAATTTAAAGTTGAGGTGGTGGGCGAAGCTAGCTCAGGTACCGAAGCGCTAGGCATGATTGAGAGTCTGCAACCCAATGTCGTTTTTCTCGACGTACAAATGCCTGGCATGAGCGGCATCGAGTTGGCTCGTCACTTGTCCGCTCAAGCCGCACACGGCCGCATGCTCATGCCGATGGTGGTCTTTGTGACTGCCTTTGATGAATTTGCCATCGAAGCCTTCGAGGTCCGAGCGATCGACTACCTGCTCAAACCTGTCCGGGTTGCAAGATTGTTGGACACCTTGCGGCGCATTGGGCAACGAAGCGCTGAAGAGCGGATTGAATTAACGGGAAGCGCTGCGAAGTTGCTATCGCCCAAGCGTCGTCATTTGTCGGTCCATGAGCGCGGCCGGGTTCAGTTGGTCCCCATTGAGCAGGTTATTTATCTCAAAGCCGAGATGAAGTACGTCACCATTCGGACAAAAGAGCGTGAGTTTTTGATCGAAGAGTCCTTAACCTCGCTTGAAGACGAGTTTTCGGATGTATTTGTGCGTATTCATCGAAACGCACTCGTCTCCAAAGCAGCGATTGCCGGGTTTGAGAGGGTTAGTGCCGATGGCTCAGGGGAGGGTAGTGACCCTTATTGGCAGGTGGTGCTTCATGAATTGCCGGATCGTTTGCCAGTAAGCCGTCGACAATGGTCGGTGGTACGAAACCTCGTGTCCTAATCTTGCTCAGAAAGCCTCCGATTCCGACGATGACAAGCGCCCTCAAAAAACTGCGGATTGCTAGCCGCAAAAGTAGGCTTGCGCTTTGGCAGGCAGAGCATGTTCGAAGCCTTTTGCAACATCATCATCCGGACACTGATGTTGAAATCATCGGCATGTCAACCGAAGGTGACCGAGTGCTCGATCGCGCCCTCTATGAGATTGGCGGCAAAGGTCTGTTCACCAAGGAACTCGAACTCGCCTTACTCCGTGGCGAAGCAGAGCTTGCGGTGCATTCGCTCAAGGATGTACCCATGACGCTTGGCGAGGCCTTTTGCCTGGCTGGCATCATGGCGCGGGAAGATCCGCGCGACGCTTGGGTGAGTCCGACGATTCCAGCCCTCGAATCATTACCGCAGGGCGCGGTTGTTGGCACCTCAAGTCTGCGTCGAGAGGCACAACTCAAGGCCATGCGGCCGGACATTGAGATCCAACCCTTACGCGGCAACCTTGATACCCGGCTCGCCAAGCTTGACCGCGGCGAATATCAAGGGATCGTATTGGCGGTTGCCGGACTGAATCGACTTGAATTGAGTCACCGAATTGCTCAGTACTGTGAACCAACTTTGATGTTGCCAGCGGTTGGTCAAGCGGCACTTGGTCTTGAGTGCCTTGTCCAACGCCAGGACGTGATCGACATGCTGCAAGTGCTGGATCACCGCCCGAGTAATCTGGCGGTCAGCGCTGAGCGCGAGCTTGCCCTTAGGCTTGGTGGTAGCTGTCGAGTGCCGCTAGCAGCCTACGCAAGCTGGGAGGTGGATCGGATGCGTTTGCGCGCTTGTGTGCAACTGCCCGATGGACGTATGGTCCATGCTGAGGATCACCAAAGTGTCGAGAACCTAAACGAGGCTTTAGGATTAGGTGCCGAGGTCGCCGCGCTTTTAATGGCTCAGGGCGCAAGGCCCTGGTCAGGCCAGGACGGCACAAACCCTTGGGTCAACGCACCGTCCTCTTAAGCCTCGCTGAGCCTCGTGCAAGTCAGCAGGCGAGATGGCTTGAACAGCATGGTTTTGAGGTGCTTATTGCCTCAACCCATCGGCTCAAGGTTTTGGATAGGCGCGCGGCGAATTGGGCATGGGCCGATGCTTTAAGTGCTGATCATGATGTGCTTATCCCAGCAAGCCCTGGAGCAGTCGGCTGCCTCGCATCTGGGCTTGAGCAAGCTGGGCTGAACGGCAAGCTCGCGGCAATGGCATGGCTTTGCCTAGGTGAAGGGAGCTTCGAGGCGATCAAAAGCCATTTTCCAATTTTGGGCGGCGACGGACTCAAGGGTCAGCCCGAGCGCCGACTTGCCCGGCTTGAGCATCGCGACTTAAGTCATTTGCTCGCCGATTCGCAAAGTCGGCGCTGGATCGGCAACCGAACTGTTCACTTGCTTTGCGCAAAGCATCGGGTTGCGGCGATCGAGCTAGCTTTTCAAGCAAGCTGGGGGCAGCAACTGACTGTCCACGGTGTTTATCAAGATCACTGGTCGGATATGCCAGCATCTGAGACCCAGCGTTTGCTCCGAGCCTTGGCATCTGCCGATCGGCTTTGTTGGCAGCTCGGGTCGATTGCGCTACTTGAGCAAGTTCATCGTGCACTTTGCGAAGAATCAATCAATGACCCAACTGGTGGCCATCAGACGCTGGAGGTTCTTAGGCGTGGCCGAGCTATGTTGCATCGTGCAGCCATCATCGCGCCGCACAAGCGCATCATCGATCGCGCAAAACAACTTGGCTACGAAGGCCCGGCGAGCATCCTAGCGGGCAGCGAGGCGCTTCTCGATTGGCTTTCGATGGCATAGTCGCTTGCTTGTTAGAATGATTGGCTATGCAAGCTTCCCAAGAATCCAAGAATCCCCAAAGTCCAACTGAGCAAGCGCAGGATGTGAAGGGGCAGGCTTCGCATGCTGCCGCGACACCGCTAGGGCCCGCGAAACCGCAGCCAAGCTGGTTTGGCGTGGGATGGTTCGGCATGATGGTGGTGATCCTCGCTGCTGGGCTTGGCGGTTACTGGTTCTCACAACGTATGGATCGGGTCGAAACCAGTGCGGCAAGGCGCCTGCAGGGTGCGGATCAGCGGATTGTGCAACTCGAAGCTCAAACCAAGCTCTATCAGGACGAGCTTCGAGAACTCGGATCGCGAGCGTCGGTTGTTGAGTCGAAGCTAAGCGAAAGCATCGGACAACAAGCCCAGCTTGAACAGCTTTACAAGAGCATGGCCGTTGAATCTGCGGACGCTCTGCTTCACGACATGGAACGCAGCGTTCTCGCCGCTGTGCAACAGCTTCAATTCGGTGGCTTGAATACAACGCTTCTGGTGCTTGGTGAAATCGATCTTCGACTTGGTCGCTTGCGTGAACCCAGTCTTTTGGCGGTACAAAGGGCGCTTCAGCGAGATATCGAGCGCTTAAAGGCAGAGTCGGTACACGACCCAATTCAAGTGGCCCAACGACTTGATGTGATGCTCGGACAGGTTGATGCCTTACAGCTTTTATCAGAACAGCGACACGATGCCGATCCGTCCCCAAGCGGCAAACCGGATTCTATCGGCGCAACAACTGCAAGTTCGGAACGCAAGGAGCAGACGGGTGGCGCTGCTAATTTGCAGGGTTCAAAACCAGCTGAATCGGGTCAAGGGTGGGCTAACGCCGAAGAGATCGTGCGCTGGGGCCAGCAATTAGGCATCAACCTCTTGTCGGCAATACGCGATTTGTTTCGCGTAACCCGGGTTGATCGTCCCGACGCTTTACTTGCGGCGCCGCAACAGGCCTACTTTCTGCGCGAGCAACTCCGTTTACATTTGATGAGCGCGAGACTCGCAGCGATGTGGCGTAACGATGTGCTTTTTAAAACGGATACCGATCGTGCAAGTATGCTGCTGCAGCGCTATTTCGATCCGCAGCAGCGTCTTGTAGGCGCTCAACTCGAAAGCCTTAAGCAATTGCAGTCGATGCGTCTTTCGCTCGATCAGCAAGCCTTGGCAGAAACGCTCACCGCGATCCGTGGTGCGAGAAGCGCACGTGATGCGCGAACCGCACGTTAAGGGGCAAAGATGGCTGACATCATCGCCTTAACCGCGCTGCTCACCAACTAGCTATGCGCTGGATTCTCGGTATTTTGGTCGTTTTGGCGAGCGCTGTCTCGCTTGCCTTGCTGCTGATGTTTAACCACGGCAACTTGGCGATCTTCTGGCCGCCTTATCGCGTGGACCTATCGATCAATACCGCGCTTGTGCTGTTGATTGCGCTGGTTACTTTGATGTTTCTCGCCTCCAAAGCCCTGGTTCAGTTGATTTCGCTCCCGG
>JALQWJ010000127.1 GCA_023258775.1 Burkholderiaceae bacterium
GGTGATCAAAGCTTTAATTCATCGCAAGCGCTGGATTGTGGCCAAGGGACCTGAAGAAATGCAGCGATGGGAGGCGCTGGGTCTTTCATCATCTGTTACTGAAAGGCGCGCTGACGAAGCTTCGCGCGATGTCGAGGCCTGGCTGAAGTGCCAGTTTATGCGAACTCATGTTGGCGAGAGCTTTCAAGGGCGAGTAAGTGGCGTTGCTGCTTTTGGTCTCTTTGTAACGCTCGAGGCGCTTTATGTTGAAGGTATGGTCCATGTTTCTGAGCTTGGAAGTGATTACTTTCAGTTCAATGAGGTTAGTCACGAGCTTCGAGGAGAGCGAACAGGTCGGCGATTCCGACTCGGCGATGAGTTGATGGTTCAGGTGCTACGCGTTGACCTTGAGGCGCGACGTATAGAATTTGGACTGATTGAGAAAGCATTTCGTTCCAGATCCAGCCACGGTTCGGTAAAAACGAACTCAGAATCGCTTCGAACTGAAGCCTTGTTGCCAGGTGTCACCGTCGATCCTCTCAGTAGCGGTCGTGTTAAGCCTCAACAAGGCAAGCGACGAGGTCTCAAGGCAAAAATTGCTGCTGCGAAGCCAAGTCGCTCTGGCACGGCAAGTGCTGGCAAGAAGTCAGGCGGTAAGCAAAGCACCCGCAAGCGAAACGGCAAGTGAGTTTCGTAATCAGCGATTCAAAAGCACAAAGGCTAATCAAGAGCGAAGGCCTATCAAAAGCACGGCAGCCATTCAAAAGCACGGCAGCGAATCAAGAGCGCGAAGGCCAATGCCAACGCCTCGGATACCCTTGATAGTTCCGTTCTTGATAAGGTTTGAGGTAACTTAAGATGACACTCCAGGGTTTTCATGCCGTCATGGCCCGGCTCAAGCGCCAAGCGGATTTGATCGAGGTTATTTACGTTGATGAATCGAGGAGAGATCCTCGGATGCGCGAGTTGCTCGATCTGGCAAAGCGGCAAGGTGTTAAGTTGCTACCGGTTGACGGTCAGCGCATTGAACGACTTGCGCCGGGCAGACGGCACCAAGGTCTCGTTGCAATTTGTGCTGAGACGATGCCGAGACTTGGTGTGGAAGATTTGTTCATTGAAGGTGAAAAGCCCCCGCGCTTACTCTTGCTCGATGGCGTAACCGATCCCAGGAATCTCGGCGCTTGCTTGCGGGCTGCTGATGGGGCAGGTATCCGTGCGGTGATTGCGCCTAAGGATCATGCTTGTCCTCTGACCGATGCTGCCATTCAGACCGCCTCAGGTGCTGCTGAGTCAGTGAACTACATTCTTGTGACCAATCTTGTTAGGACGATGCAAGAGCTTCAAGAACGAGGTCTATGGTTGATTGGATTTGCCGAGGACGCATCTACGGGTCTTTGGGATGCAACATGGCCGAGTTCGACAGGGTTTGTGATGGGCGCTGAGGGAAAAGGTTTAAGACGTCTTGTTCGCGAGACCTGCGATCAACTCGTGCATTTGCCGATGCTTGGTCAGGTTGCTAGTTTGAATGTTGCTGTTGCTAGCGGAATCGTGCTGTATGAGGCACTCAGACGAGAGCAGGGGATTGGCCCAGGCGATAAAGGGGCTATTGCGCCAACCTGACTTGCTATACCGAAAACGATCCATTTGCTCATCGACAACCAAGCCGCCAGCTGCCTCGAGCACAGCTTGCCCGGCTGCGGTGTCCCACTCCATGGTCGGCGCAAAGCGCGGATAAACATCGGCAAAACCTTCGGCAAGCTTGCAGAATTTTAAAGAAGATCCAAAGTCAGAGCGCTCGGTCACCGGATGCTCATTGACCCATGATGCGGTGCGAGCGTCGAGATGTGATGCGCTGACAAGCGCATGCAAGCTGTTGGCGTTGCCATGTCTTGACCTTATGGTGTGTTGGTTCGGGGTACCAGGTCGATCGATCAGATCAGTGATCTTCGGCGCTTGACCGGAAAATTTCCAGGCCCGTCGTTGACAGGCCTCGCCTTCTTCTCTCGGATCTCCCAGGGTGAATCCAAGATAAAGCGCTTTCATTGCAGGCGCGTAAACAAGGCCTAAAAGCGGAAAGTTTTCGTGAATCAAAGCCAGATTCACCGTGTAATGAGGCCTGCCAGCCACAAACTCCCGGGTCCCGTCGAGCGGATCGACGAGCCAGTAGGCCTGCCCGCCAATAGACATAGCATTCAATCGTTCAGGAGACGCTTCTTCAGAGACAATAGGAATCGCATAACGTTGCAAAAACTGATTCAGAATGCCCTCAGCTGCAATATCCGCTCTGGTTAATGGTGAGTTATCTTTTTTGTACTCAAGACCGAGATCACTGGCTCTAATTGCTTCGATGGCGCTTCCAGCTTCCATACAGATGCCAGCCAAATCCAGCAATAAGCGCCGAGCACAGTCTGCAGTTACCGTCAAGCTGTCTGAATTGTGTAGCATAGCGCTGTGGAATCCTATGGATATGCCAATAAGTGCTTATGCTACGTTGTCTCGCTTCGAAGGGTTGCTTTTGGATACCGTAAACAGAATAACGACCGCCGCAACGGTCGACGTTGTCGTTATTGAAGATCATCCGCTCTATGTTGAAGCCCTCTTGTCGCTTCTTTCTGTGGCACTTTCGGGACGAAAAATCGAGCGCTTTCGCGATATCGAGTCGGCAGAACCTCTACTGCGTGTTACCAGTCCCACGGTCATTTTGCTTGACTTAATGCTGCCTGGCTTAAGAGGGACAGATGCACTTCGCCGTGTCAGGCAGCAATGTCCCGATGCGGTCATGGTGACGATTTCTGGCGCCGATGACCCAGTTCAAGTCTCAGCATGTTTTGCGGCAGGTGCCCAGGCCTTTGTTTCAAAAGCTGCAAAACCCCAGGATATTGCCTCGGTTGTCCGCGCGGCGGTGGAAGGGCGCTTGGTGCCCCCGGTCTGGAGTAGTAGCGGTGGGCCGCAAGACCCGAAGGCTCTTAATCAGGTGAACTTAACTGACCGGCAAATGGAAGTCTTGCAGTTAATGTGCCTTGGACATTCAAATAAACACATATCTGGTGTGCTTGGTATTACCGAACAAACAACTAAAGCTCATGTGTCAGCTATTTTTAGAGAACTTGGCGTATTCAATCGAACCCAGGCTGTGCTAATTGCCAAGCGGAGAGGCATGGTTAGCCCGGATCCTGTTTGACCAGCTGAAAAACGAGCGTTTTTTGCTGACAAAGATAGTCTGGCTGTTAAGGATCGACTTGCTGGCAGAAATACACGCGCTGCGTAAGATAGATTCGCTTCTTGAGGCAGGCTCGCTGTTAAAGACTGACGATATCTTGCTGAAAATCAGAACGGCACAATGAAATGCACGCTCTCGCAGGTGATACGGTGATCTTCACTGCTTTTTACCTCGAACCTGCATCCCAGGATCCAAGCGACGTGAAAATCACCTTCATTCAATAAATCACCTTGGCTGTCAAACTCGCTTCATTTATCGACCGAGGACTTTGCCAAATCGAACCCAACGCTTGCCATCCCACCTTGCAGGTTGCATACGCTCGATCGGGAAGAAATCATCGGCGCCGGTGCTGATATTTATGCCCGGTAAAAGTGTTGGAACGTTGTAGTCCTTCAGGCTCGCCGCCTGCTTCATCACATTTTCACGCGTCAGATTATCTCCCGAGCGTTTCAGGACCTCTGTGACGGTCATTGCATTGCTATAGCCGTAAAGATAGTTCAAGTCCTTGGTATCAGCCTGGGGTAGGTACTTCTTCATGAAGGCAAAATAATCAAGAATTGCCTTATCGTTGGCAAACTCGGGATCATCGGGTTCCTTCCAGTAGAGCCCTGTAATAATTCCTATGCCATTGTCAGCGCCAGCAGGAACCATCACCGCACCCGCGCTATTTGAAACAGAGTTCAAGTAGTGCGTTGGCTTCCAACCGATTTCTGCAGCTTTCTTGATCGCCATTGCTGCAAATTTGGGAATCGTGATGTTAAAAAAGGTATCTGCACCTGAGGCTTTCAACTGAACCATTTGACTATCGATGGTTGGATCGGTGACCTCATAACTCACCTTGGCCACGATCATCGACTTCGCCTTGTCACCCAAGCCATCCTCAAAGCCTTTGAGGTAATCCTTACCGTAATCATCGTTTTGATAAAGGATTGCAATCTTGGCGTTTGGCTTGGTTTCAAGAATATGCTGAACGTAAATCTTGGCTTCTGGCTGATAGCTCGGCTGAAAACCCATGGTCCACGGATAACCCTTGGGATCACCCCACTTCGTTGCGCCGGTTGCAATAAACAAATGTGGCACTTTGCGTTGATTCATATACTTGTGAATCGCCGAATTGGTTGGCGTACCAAGTGTTGTTACTAAAGCAAGAACGTTATCCTGCTCAACAAGTTTACGGGCCTGCTCCAGCGTCTTAGGGGGCGAGTATCCATCGTCAAGACTCACGAAGTTAATCTTGCGACCATTAATGCCGCCTTGATCGTTAATCATTTGATAATAGCCAGCTGCAGCCTTACCGATCGCACCGTAAGCTGACGCCGGTCCGGAGTAGGGCATGATGTTGCCGATTTTAATTTCTTTATCGGTAACGCCCGGCCCGTACTGCTTTTGTGCGAATGCTGCTGGTCCTGCGCCAGCAACACCTACACCGATAGCGACAGCAGCAATCGCCTGAGTAACTTCACGCCGCTTTGAATTCATCTTCATATTCCCTTCTTTCTCCTGTTGATGATGCCCATGATTCCGTTTGGGGCGAGGTACATCAGCGCGATCAAAAATACGCCATATACCGCCCAAGGTGCTGATTTAGAAATTTGATCAGCAATATTCGGTACAAATTGAATAAATGCAGCACCGAAAATTGCACCAGGGATTGAGGCTAAGCCGCCAACAACCACGCCGACCAAAAATGAGATTGACAAAAAGACATTGAAGCTATCCGGTGCAACGAATGCAACGGTAATTGCGCCAAGTGCGCCTGCAACCCCAGTGAAGGCTGCTGAGACGCCAAAGGTAATCGTCTTGGTGACGGCCAGGTTAACGCCGAGAGCGCCAGCTGCGATTGGTTGATCGCGTACTGCGACAATCGCTCGCCCAATCCGACCTTCGAGCAAATTGCGCGCGATAACAAACATAATGACCGTTACCGCCAAAACCATGAAATACAGCCATCGATCCTCTGAAAGCGGCTGGCCAAACAAGGAGAACTCCACGGGCGGGGTAG
>JALQWJ010000128.1 GCA_023258775.1 Burkholderiaceae bacterium
GGTCGACCCTCGGCTTTCAGGCAAATGAACAGTCTTTCGGGCAGAACGGGCATAGAACTTGATAAAGATAGCGCTTGACCTCGCCCTTTTCTCCCAATGTATGTCACCGACTCCGTCATCAAAAATCACCTACTCGCTTGAGCAAATCAAAGTGCAGCTAGTCGAGCGATGGTACCAACTCAGAAATGAGGGGGTACCCCCAGGGTGGGGTCGCCATGTTGGGGATTTGAGAAGGGGCGGGGGTACCTGAAAAATAGTCGCCGCCTGAGCGAAATAGTGATCACGTAGCCACCGATGGAACCATCAGCAATTTAGGGGGGTGGGGGTACGGTGGGATTAGTGCGACCCCCATTCGTAGAAGCGACATAAGCTTACAGCCGTGTAGTTAACTCAGCCATCTACAGCAGGTCGATCAAAGAATTCAAGAACAACACTGTGCAAGTGAATCCCGGCCCAAGGTCCGCATCCCAAAAGCGACCGGGTGGTTTTCGGGAAACACCCTTTTAAAAACCGCTTGAAAATTTCAAATCACTGCCGGGACTCACCCCCCGGGGGGGTGGCTGCGAAGACCTTTGATAAATGTCCAAACCTCGTCTGGTCGAGCCAAGGGGCCTGGTTTACGTCCGACTCTTTTTGGTCCGGAAATCAAACCATCGGCATACATTTGATCTTCAACAAGGCGCAGCGCAGCGCTGATCATCCGGCGCTGATCGCGCATAGCTTTTGCGTCCCTGCCATGCTTGGTGCGGACTGCCGCACAACGGGCCAGTCCCTCGGGCGTCTGAGGTCCAAAGCGGCGCTTCGGTGGTCCTTGAGCCATGGTCAACGCGCCTTGGTCCATGGGCCACGCATCTTGGATCTGGCCTTGGAGCAGGGCACCGATGCTGCGCGGGTTTGGTTGAGTAGTGGTCATAAAATCCAACTTACGTAAGGCGCCTCACACGAGGTCAAAAGTACCAAAGCCTTATCTAACTAAAGAGCAGGTACGAGACCTTAATTTTAAGTGAAGGTGGATTTTTTGGTGGATAAAATTAATTAGGTCGAGATAAGTCCCATGGAGCAAGGATATCAGCGGACTCCGTCTCCGCCAACGAAAACTAGCCCGCGAAGCGGGCGTTTTTGTTGGTGGGACGGGAGTGAACCCCTGGAGGGGTTCACGATCGGGATTCGAAGCGCCGGGCATGAAAGCCCGGCGGGGGTCGAGGAGCCGCGCGCAGCGAGGTGACCGAACCCTCCGTCTCGGCCGAGACAGAAAGGGCTTTGGGTGGTGAGGGACTCGTCGCGCGATCAGTGGTTATTGACCCAGTTCTCAACGAGTAAACCCGGAAAGTCCCGGAAGTCTGCCTCGTTATTGGTGACCAGCGTGACTTCCAATGACAGCGCGTGAGACGCAATCAGCTTGTCCAGCGCATCTTTGTTGCGTTCACGGTTGGCTGCACTTAGCGGCCCGTAGGCACTTGCTGCGCGAGCTTCAAAGGGTGCAACCGGGATGTCCTCAAGTAGGCTTTCGAGCAGCACTTGGTTTTGTGCCTGTGCTGCCCCTGAACAGGCCACCCCGTATTCCAGTTCAGCCAGCGTAATGGCCGAAATCACCACGTCGCCCACGAAGCAGTCAGCAAAACGCGCCCGAACCTGCGGCGGTTGGTGCTTCATCAGGTAGATGCAGATGTTGGTGTCCAGCATGTACTTGGGCTTCATAAGGCCTCGCGTTCACCTTCAATGTTGTGGCCCCGCCCCTCACTCATGAAGTCGGGGGAGAACTGCGCCAGGGTGCCCAGCACATCGCCCATGCGCCGACGGGCCGGACGGATGCGCAATTCATCGCCCTGGCGCTCTATGACCAGTTCGATGTCCCAGCGGCTGTAAGCCAGCTCTGACGGGATACGCACGGCCTGGGAATTGCCGTTTTTGAAGAGTTTGGTGTTGGCCATGAGCTCGCTTGAGTTGGTAAATAGATGTATAGGTACATCTTACCCGATACTTAGGATTTGTAAACACAGGGATGTACATTCAGCTTCACATTCGGTAACTGCCAAACGGTACGCCGAGCAGGTGGTGGCCGGAGAAATCCTGGCTTGTGTCTGGGTCCAGCGGGTCTGCCGTGCTCAAAGGAGATTCCGGCTACACGGGCGCCATCCATGAAAGTAAGACAGAGTTGCGGTATAGTTTCACGGTATCAACTGGAGTCCGTCAGATGGTATCAGCGATAAAACGCAAAACCTCGCTAACACTCGATGCAGAAGCCCTCGATTCCGCAAAGGCCCTCAATCTAAACGTTTCGTACATCGCTGAGACAGCGCTCAAGGCTGCTGTTGCAAAGGCACGCAGGCTTCAATGGCTCAAAGACAACGAAGCAGCTTTCGCTGCCCAATCGGCTTGGCATGAGCGACATGGGCACCCCTTGGCTGACATCATCAGCGCACCTGGGGGCGCATCTTGGGACACTTAACTCGCTTTGATGTAGCGGACTACAACGGAGTGAGGATGGTCGTTGTGGAGAGCGATCTTCTGCCGCCAGATTCCTCGGTGGTTGTCATTCCGATTCTGGCGGATTATCCGATCGTAAAGGACCTTAATCCAGAGGTCCTCCACGAGGGGCAGCGGCTTGTTCTGGCAACCCGACTTATCGCGGCGGTTCGGCGGACTAGGGTGCGTCGCGTGGGAAGTGTCGCAGACCAAGGCGACCGCATCGTCCGTGCCCTTGACATCCTCATGGCAGGCATCTGAGTGGGGTGAGGATCCTTCGGGCGATTGACCAACTGTCCGGATACATACTTGTGCACCAAGCTGGCTGCCCGTGTTTGGTAAGCAATGAGCTATTGACATGCCTTAGATTCGCGCGAGATGCCGGCCAGTTTGCAAAGAGCCATATGCCTAGCGCGGTCAACATGGTGCTGATTTACCCCAACACGGGCAGTCTCTCTGCGCAGGCGGGCTTGATGCGAACGCCAAGGCCATAGAAGCTCAGCCATCTGTCCCATTATGCTTAGCGTTTCACGCTCCACTGCTTGAGCCAACTCTCAAGAAAGTCTGAAAAAGCTTGGGCTGCTGGGGATACAACACGCGTATTAGACTTGTAAATGCATACTTGGCGGATCGTCTCAGGTTGAGTAACCCGGCGTGACAACAGGCCAAGTGGTTTGGCCATCATCCCGACATAGGCGGGCGCAAGCGTAGCCGCTAAACCTTGTGAGGCTAGTCCAAGTGCAGTCGAGATGTTATCCACCACATCAATAGGTCGAATGCCTTGTCCTTCTGGCTCATCGATTCGCATTTGTGCAACGCTTTGTTCGTGGTCGCGGCCTGCGGCCACGAGGGAAACCTCGTGAAGATCCTCCCAGCGTAAGCGCCGTTTGCTTGCAAGGGGGTGGGTACGAGCACACCACAACACCCACGGGCTGCTAAACACCGGTATGGAAAGCACATCTTGGGTTGCCCGACGATCGGGCCCAACGGCAAGATCGACATCACCGGCGCTAACCCGATCAAGCAGCATGTCAACCGGCGTGTCACGAATACGTACAACCACCGATGGCTTGAGTTCTCGAAAATTGGCGATCGCCTTGGGAAGCACGGCACCTGCCAAGACCAAGGGTGCCGCGATCCGAACAATGCCCGAAGCTGAGTCACGGATGTTGGAAGCTGCCGATTCTGCTTGCTGCACATGTCGCAGGACAGACTGGGCCATGGCCAGGAATTCACGGCCAGCGCCAGAAAGTTCGACTAGCCGCGTGTGGCGATCGAATAGCCGAAATCCTAAGTAGGCTTCCAACTCGGCGACCAATTGACTGACAGCAGACGACGATAAACCCATGCGTTGTGACGCAGCCGCGAATCCTCGGGTATCCGCGACCGTGCTGAAGGCCTCAAGTTGACGCAGGGTAAAGCGGGTCAGTGGCATAAGCAATTCAAAAATGAGATGAGCTATTGTCCAAGTTAACTTACGAATTGCCAATTATTTATCGATTGTTGATATCAGTTTGAAGCGGGAAACTGCCGCTTTGATCATGCATCCGAGACTTCGCTTCCTATGAAACTTCACCCTCAGACAAAGACAAAATGGCCGCACCGACGTAATCCCGCGCAGTGGATGCGGAGCGAAACCTGACGATGAGTGTCGCTCATCTCCAGGTTGACGGGGTCGAGGTATCGCCCCAACACTATATTGACGGTACGCGTGTGGCCTCGCCGCGTAGCTTCGAGGTTTTCAGCCCTATTCAGCAGCAACGACTTGGTGAAGTCTACGAAGCCGACGATGAGCAGATAACGAGGGCTATCGATGCTGCACAAAGGGCGTTTCCCGGATGGGCCGCCCTGAGCGCAGCTGAACGCAAGCCCTACCTCGATCGTTTTGCGCAAGAGATTGGCAAGCGTGCTGATGCATTTTGTGTGCTCGAAAGCAACGATGCGGGCGTTTTACTGTCCCGCATGCGACACGGTGTGGTTCCCCGTGCCATGCTCAACATCAGCTGGTTTGCAGAGCATGCTCTCAGGTTACAAGAGCGATCGATTGAGACCGATCAGGCCAGTCACCGGATACGTCACGATCCGGCTGGCGTTGTCGTGATTATTACGCCATGGAATTCGCCCCTATTGCTGTCAACATGGAAGCTTGGCCCCGCGCTTGCGGCGGGTAACACATGCATCTTGAAACCACCCGAATGGGCACCGCTCACTTGCTCACTGCTTGCCGATGCGGCCCAGGCCGCGGGATTGCCGCCAGGCGTCTTCAACCTGCTGCAAGGCGGCGGCGCCACGACGGGTGCTCGACTTGTCAGCGATAGCCGCTTAGCAAGAATCTCGTTCACAGGCAGTGTGCCGACTGCACGCGCCATCGCCCAGGCCGCAGGCGCTAACCTTGTGCCATGCAGTCTTGAGTTGGGTGGGAAGAGCCCGTTTATCGTGCTTGAAGACGCCGATGTGGAGAGCGCCGCTGCCACCGGCACGCTCATGTATCGTAATGCAGGGCAGGTTTGCCTAGCAGGGACGCGATTTCTCGTTCATGAGAAGCTGTGTGTGCCCTTTATTAAAGCCATGCGCAAGCATGTCGAGCGACTTTGCGTTGGTGATCCACGCGATGAGGCCACCGAAGTAGGGCCGATCATCCACCCAAGGCAAGTGGACCGCATCGAAGGATTTGTGAAGCGGGCAATCGCAGAGGGTGCTGAGGTGCTTTGGGGCGGTGAGCGCCACGCCTA
>JALQWJ010000129.1:0-4850 GCA_023258775.1 Burkholderiaceae bacterium
AAATTGAGGCGCCATTAACTTGACTGTGTGGCCAAAGCCTTCCAGCTTGCGTGCCCAGTGATGTGCACCACCACATGCTTCCATGCCAATGAGGCAAGCAGGCAAATTCGCAAAGAACTCGGCCATCTGGTCGCGCCGTATCTGCTTCTTGATGACGGTCTTGCCATACTCATTGACACCGTGCAGTTGAAACACATTTTTGGCCAGATCGATACCTAGTGTTGTAACCTTCATCTCGGACGCTCCTGTCTGTTCAAGTGGTTGTTTTGCACCTCCACTCTGGCACATTACGATGCCGTTAGGGCGGGAGCGTCCATCCCATTGTGTACTAAGTGATCCAGCTTAATCGCTTAGTGGGTCATTTTGAGGAGAAATATCGCTACGGTCGGTTAGTCACTTCCTGGGGAGGTCTTGCCCCCAAGCACGGCGCGGTGAGCGTAAGCTAAAGCGCGCCCGATAGGCTGCTGGTGTGACGCCGGTAATGCGGGAAAAGACACTTCTAAATGTTGAAACATCACGCCAGCCACATTTTTCAGCAAGGGCCTCAATACTGAGATAACTTGATTCGAGCAACATACGAGCGTGCATAACGCGCAAGTTATGTAGCATCCCTAAGGGCGTAGTGCCGAATCGACCACGAAAGTGCCTCAGTAGCGAGCGTTTACTCATACCAGCGGCCTCAGCCGTTGCAGATAGGCTGTAGGCATCCTGTAGATGCTCCTCAAGCCAGCGGCGAGCCCTCTCAAGCGAACCCGGACCCGCTCGACTTCGTGAATCGCGGGCAACTGTCTGGGTAAGAAGTTGTCGATCTGGCGCGTGGAGCCAGACCGATCTCGCAACTTGCGCTAAATTGGTGAACTCAAGTCGCGGTTCTCTTCTAAACAATTCAAGGGCAACTTCGGTCGCCAGTACTGGCGAGACCGCGGACCAAATCCGATTGTGTTCGGTCAATGCCTTTTCCTTGACGAGTTCAATTGTCGGTTCATGTCGCAAGACGCTAGTGACAAATGGCCAGGGGACAACGGCTTGGGTATTAGCCAGAAGGCCCGCTTCAGCCAACAAGGCAACACCATTGAATAGGCCGATCACATGTCCACCATGAGCATGGACAGTTCTTAACCTGCCGCAGATCGTCGCATCACGTTCAACCAATTGGTTTAGATGCGGACCGTTGCGGGCGTGCCACCCTGAGACAACGACGACATCTGGCTTGGAAACACGCATACCCTGCCCCTGGTAGCCCTTTGCAGCACGACCCTCTGTCGTTGTCCATTGCCACATGAACACCGGGCAGTGATCCCCTCGGATCGATGCAATCAGATTCATCGCACCTAAAAGGTCTGATAGGGCAGCGTTCGGTCCCTTTAGTCCCTCATCACAAACCAAGAACTCCCAATGCTGGCGAAAGGGTGTCGATCTGCTTGCCGTTGAGTTCGGTCTACGCATGTGTTGGCGATAATGCCACTAATCATGGCGATATTGCCGCTAGGCGATCAGCCGCGCAGACCATAGAGTGAGATCTCATTGCTCATGGGAATGTCCAATGCTTAAATCAAGACGCAATCACCTTGTAGCACTCGCAAGCTCAAGCCTTTGGTCTTCATTGGCTCAGTCACAGCAGCCGGCTGCGCCGAGCAAACCCGTCAAGTTTGTGGTTCCCTACGCCGCTGGCGGTGCATCTGATGTTGCCGCAAGGCTCATCCATACGGAGATCGCGAAACGATTAGGGCAAAGCGTTGTTGTCGAAAATGTTGTCGGAGCTGGGGGCGCCCTCGGTGTGCAACGGTTAATTACCGCACCTGCAGACGGCCAAACACTTCTGTACGGCTCGCTTAGCGAGACGATCTTGGTTCCAATCATCAATCAAAACGTATCCTACAAATCGGAGGACGTGCTACCGGTGGCCCTTACGGGAAAGACGCCAGTGGCTTTCATTTCCCGTGCTGACTTCCCTGGCCAGACACTTGATGACCTGATTGCGGTGGCAAGAAAATCACCTGGCCGACTCACCTATGGGTCGCCTGGGATCGGCACCTTTCAACATGTCCTCGCGGAAACACTTAAAGAACGAGCTGGTGTGTTCATGGTTCACATCGCCTATCGAGGAGGGCAGCAGATCGTCACAGACGTCATGGGCGGTCAAATCGACATCGGTGTGACATCGCTGCCCAACGTGGCGCCCATGATTAGTACGGGACGCTTTAAGGTCCTCGGGATATCTTCCGCTACGCGCTCCGCGCTGCTCCCGACAATCACAAGTTTTGGTGAAACACGGGCGCTAAGAGGCCTTGATTTGCAAACTTGGGGTATGGTCTTTGTGCATCCTCGAACAACACCTGCCGTTGTTGATCAACTCAATCGGGTCATCAACGAGGTGCTTCAACTACCCGCGATTCGGGAAGCTCGAATCAAGTCAGGTTCTGAACTTAGCGCCCCACTTTCACCCGCAGAGGCGCTGGCTTTTTACCGTGGCGAACGCGACTTGTACTATCCCGTAGCCAAACGCATTAAGCCCGAGTAGCCAAGAATGACAATAACAGCCACACATCCGAGGCCTCGTATCGCGATGGCAGGCTTTTTCATTGAATGTAATCGTTGGTCGCCCGTGAGTACGAAAGACGACTTTAGAGCGGGCACGGACATTGCGGGCACAGCACTGCTAGAGCAAGTGCGCAGCAACACCCCTGCGCTTCTTCCCGACATGCCAGCCTTCGCCGCTGAGATGGATAAGTTGATACCACATTGGGAGCCGATCACTTTGCGGATGGCAGGAGCACAACCGGGTGGGCCCGTTGATCACTGTTTTTTTGAAGCCTTCCTCGCCGATCTCGAGCAACGGCTTCTCAATGCCGGACGAATCGACGCTGTGTACCTTTCAATGCACGGCGCTGCACTCACAACGGCAATCGATGACCCTGATGCACGTGTAATTGCATTGGTTCGAAAGATCACCGGGCCAGCAACGCCAATCGTCGCCGTCTTCGATCTTCATGCCAACGTTGGCGCAGCGGTTGCTGGGTCCTTGTCGGCGCTCGTCGCTTATCGAACGAACCCTCACGTTGATTTGGCGCAGCGCGGCCAAGAGGCAGCCGCGCACATCGCTACGCTGCTTGATGAGGGCCCGGGTGTGGTCGCCTTGGTGAAACTGCCCCTAGTGCCGCCTGCCCCTTCGCAGCTCATCGCAACGGGGCGCCCTTATCATGAACTCTTGCAGATTAGTCAGCAGTTTCTTGGCGATACGATTCTCAACGTATCACTGATCGGCGGTTTTGCCCTTGCCGACAGTCCCCATGGCGGCTTTAGTATCTGCGTGAGTGCAAAACGTGCAGACCAATCACGTGCACACGCGGTTGCCCACACACTCGCCCAAAAGGTATGGGAGCAGCGTCACCGGTTTGCGACTCAACTCACACCCCTAAGCGAGGCTGTACAAGTTGCCGTCCAAACCGGTCTAGATTCCAAGGAACCTCACCTGATACTTGCCGACGTCGCTGACAATCCAGGCGGAGGCGGTAGTGGTCACACCGTCGATTTACTCGAAGCTTTGCTCGAGGCAGGAGCACATGGCGTGCTGCTTGGGGTTTTCACCGACCCTGAACTCGCAGCCCAAGCACACGCTTTAGGCATAGGCCAACGGTTTAGAGCCTGCTTTCATCGACACGCAACGGGTATAGGCTTTGATCGAAGTCTTTGCGCCGACGCTCTCGTGCTCGCACTCCACCATGGTGGCTTTCTTGGCCGTCGCGGCATGGTGGCTGGAACTCGCCGGAGCATGGGGCCGACCGCGCTGTTAGAGTTAACCGGGCCTACGGGATCGGTATTGCGAATCATCGTCATTTCGATTCGGCAGCAACTTCTTGATCCCGCGCAACTTGACATCATAGGGTCTGACCTCTCATCCGTAAGGACTCTGGTCGTTAAAAGCCGTGGCCATTTCCGTGCAGCTTTTGATGACTTTGCAACCGAAGACCGCATTTTGGAGGTTGATTGCCCAGGCTTAACGACGCCTAACCTCAGCACTTTGGAATGGCAAAGGCTACCTCGCCCAAGCTTCCCCCTCGATGCACACGCTAGATGGCCATAGACCTTCAGTCTGATACCAAAGCGCACAGACGGACGCTAATCCAGCGCGGCAAGGCTTGTCTAAATGGGCCTATCGTCACAAAGATCTACTGGATCGGTTCACCAGCAGCAACTGACTGGCGAAAAAATCAGGGGGCGCCTCCGGGTAATCGCCTTGAGGCATTGTAGGGCGATCGTAAACGACAAGTCGATGGCGAGCAGTGATCGGAAAAATCGTGTAACTGGGAAAGGTGGCTACTTCGGTGGCCTGAGACTAAGAAGGCGATACATTGGATTCACACGACTTTCACAAAGTGTGTAGATTCAACCGTTCAATATTTGTAATACGAAGATCAAAGCCATGCTTCTGAGAAAGCATGGCCTGACAAAAACTCGTCAATCAACGTCCGCTCGGATTCACCGTGGAGACGGCTTGCGCAAGCTGTTGCTTGGATACTTGCTGCTCGGCCTTTGCGGCCTCTTGCAGCCGCTTGGGAGACTCTGCAAGCTTTGTTGACGCTGGCGCGGAAGCGTCGGTTAGTTTCATCTTTGTCGAAGAACAATCGCCCGCCAAGGCCATGGTTGATACAAAGGCGGTGGCAGCAAAGGCTCCGATCGATTTCATGGGTAAACTCCTCGTTGGGTAGAGCTAGAAGCCTAAACTCAAATTACTACAAATACGCTGCTTCAACGAAAGCCCCTAGCGTGGTGATGGTGAGCGATAAAGCAGTAGCTGAGGAAACTTGTGACGTCCGTCGAGGGTGGCGCTGGCGCATAGTGAAACTGGT
>JALQWJ010000129.1:4860-5195 GCA_023258775.1 Burkholderiaceae bacterium
TAGCCATGTGGTCCTCGGCAAAAAAGCCGCCGAGGGTGCCACGGTTATCCGCACGCTGCGCGATCAATCAACGACCAGCCAAACCCCTCTCTAATGGGTGTCCAGATTGTCGTGGAATCGCTGTCCAGATCCTCATGGAATCGCTGTCCAGTTGCGCGTGGAATACGCAAACTGTAAGCTCCACGCTGCTAGCGCACTGCATTGGGGGGGTGTCTGGACCCATTGATCCTTATGCCGTAGTTGCTGGCCGGAGAGATTGAGATGGGCATCCATCGAGTCGGTGACACCGTCATTCAGCCCCAACATCGGCTGAGTTGCCACTGCGGCTCGGTGGT
>JALQWJ010000012.1 GCA_023258775.1 Burkholderiaceae bacterium
AATGGTTGTAACGCCATCCTTTCCGTGGCAGGCTGCACAGACCTCGTCGGCCTTCGCTCTGCCAGCAGCAATATCTTTGGCTAATGAAGCGCTTGCGAAGCACCCAAGAGAAACAAAGGCGAGGAATCGAGCAAGTGTTGCAACAATGTGTTTCGATTTCATTTGGTGAATCTCCGGCAAACAAGCGGCAAGGTTTAAAGGCTTGCGTAATAAGCTGCAAGATCTGCAATATCGGCGTCGCTCAACGACCAGGCGATCCCACGCATTGTTGGATGTGGCCGGTCACCCTTGCGGTAGGCAATCAAGGCAGCTTCAATGTATTTCGCATTCTGTCCGGCGATCATTGGCACGTTGTAAACACGCGGAAATGACGCCTTATAGCCAGGAATACCATGACAGCCGATACATTGACTGCGCTTATCGGCCCCAGCTTTAGGATCGCCTGCCCCAGCCTGTTGTGCATGGACAGGCGCCATCACAGCGATGGCAAGGCTGAGTGCCGCTGCAAAACCTAAGAGGGGGTTTAAAGATACTGAGCGCTTGAGCTTGGCTGAACCCGTGCTTAAAGCATCAAGGCTAAGTGAGTGCTTGTTTCCCATGCAAATTTCCCCGTTTCTCATTATTGGTAAGCCGATGACTACCCTGTGGCCATCGACGTGGCCAGGCTAGCTGTCGCATGTCGTTCCAGGAACACCGAACACGGCAATCAAGAATAACCGGCGCGATTCTAACTGACATTACACGAAAGCGTCTAACGCCTGAACATCGCATAGGCTCGCCTATACTGCGCATGGACTTTACGGAGCGAAAAACCATGCGTTTTGAAGGCACCTCATCATATATTGCGACTGACGACTTAAAGCTGGCAGTTAACGCTGCGATGCGATTGCAGCGCCCGCTTCTTATCAAGGGAGAGCCTGGTACAGGCAAAACCATGCTTGCCGAAGAAGTGGCATCAGGCTTGGGTATGCCCTTATTGCAGTGGCACATTAAATCCACCACGAAAGCACAGCAAGGGCTTTATGAGTACGACGCAGTGTCGCGACTTCGGGACTCGCAGCTTGGCGATGAGAAGGTTAAGGACATCCACAACTACATCGTCCAGGGAGTGCTCTGGCAGGCATTCTTAGCCGAGCAACCGGTGGTCTTGCTCATCGACGAGATCGATAAGGCTGACATTGAGTTTCCCAACGACTTGTTACGCGAACTCGATAGGATGGAATTTTTTGTGTATGAAACCCGCCAGACCATCAAAGCTCGCCATCGGCCTGTGGTTATTATTACCTCCAACAATGAGAAAGAGTTGCCCGATGCGTTTTTGAGGCGTTGCTTTTTCCACTACATTAAGTTTCCTGACCGCGAGACCATGCAGCGTATTGTCGATGTCCACTTTCCAGCCATCAAAAGGGATTTAGTGCAGGTCGCCATGGAGTCATTTTTTCAGATTCGTGAGTTGCCCGGATTAAAGAAAAAGCCCTCGACGTCCGAGTTGCTTGACTGGCTTAAGCTGCTAATGGCTGAGGACATACCGGTTGAAGCACTTCAAAGCAAAGATAACAAGGCTGTCATACCGCCCTTACACGGCGCTTTGTTGAAAAACGAACAAGATGTTCATTTATTCGAACGGTTAATGTTTATGGCACGCCATAACCGATAAGCCCTTACTTGCAACATCATCGTTGCTCACTGCTAGAGCCAACTAGGCATTTGGCTAAGCTGGTTCGAGAAACCCAAGGGAGACTTGCATGCTGATCCCATTTTTCCAACATCTCCGCGCAGCGAAACTTCCTGTATCGATCAAAGAATTTTTAACATTGCTCGAAGCGCTCAAGGCCCAGGTGATCGGGCCTTCGCTCGACGAGTTTTATTTTTTATCACGATCTACGCTTGTTAAAGACGAGCGCCTATTTGATAAATTTGATAAGGCCTTTGGCGCTTATTTCCATGGCATCCAGACGCTACCAGAGATCGATGTGAATTTGCCCCTCGATTGGCTGAAGCGACAACTTCAGCGCGAGTTTAGCCCTGAGGAGAAGGCAGCGATCGAGGCGATGGGTGGTATCGATAAGTTGCTCGAGAGACTAAAGCAGTTACTGGACGAGCAAAAAGATCGGCATCAGGGCGGCAATAAGTGGATCGGTACCAATGGGACATCGCCTTTTGGCAACGGCGGCTTTAATCCAGAGGGGATTCGAATCGGAGGTCCTTCGGCGGGAAACAGAACAGCAGTGAAAGTCTGGGAGCAACGGATGTACCGGGATTACGACGATCAGGTCGAACTCGGGACCCGAAACATCAAGATCGCGCTTAGACGTCTGAGAAAATTTGCCCGCGAAGGTGCAGAAGAAGAACTTGATCTTGACGACACAATTGCTTCAACAGCCAGAAATGCTGGTTATCTCGACATCAAAATGGTGCCCGAACGTCACAACACGATCAAGGTTTTGATGCTGCTTGATGTTGGCGGCACGATGGACGATCACATCAAGCAGACTGAAGAGTTATTCTCTGCAGCACGAACTGAATTCAAGAATTTAGAATTCTATTATTTCCATAATTGTGTTTACGATTTTGTATGGAAGAACAATCGGCGGCGGCACAGCGAACGCTTAATGACTTGGGATCTTATCCGCAAGTTCAACCCGGATTGGCGTCTGATTTTTGTGGGTGATGCGACGATGAGTCCCTACGAGATTCTTCAACCAGGCGGTTCTGTTGAATATAATAATGAGGAGCCTGGCGCTGTGTGGCTTCAGCGGCTGGCAGAACGTTTCCCGAAATTCACATGGCTAAATCCCGAACCAGAAGGCGTGTGGGAGTACCGACAGTCGATATCAGTGATTCGCCAAATTCTTTCGCATCGGATGTACCCTGTCACCATGTCTGGGCTTGAACGCGCCATGCGTGAGTTATCTAAGTGAATAGCGTAAGCCCTAAAACGACACCATCGCTTAACCATCAGGCGGTGTCTGAACCACCCCGCCCTGCTGCAAGCGTTATTTTATTGCGTGACCATGGAGCCGGCATCGAGGCGTTTTTGCTGGAGCGACCGCAGGCAGCTTCGGTAATGGCTGGTGTGTGGGTTTTCCCAGGTGGTAAGGTCGATCTTGAGGATCACAAGGCCCGGCCTGACGAAGACGAAGCGTTGACGAAGCAAAAAGCTGAGCATTTGCGTGCGAGACTGGCGCACGAAACAGTTGACCCCGTGCGAACGGCAGCATTCATGCGTGCTGCCCAACGCGAAACTGAGGAAGAGTGTGCGGTTCGTGTACCCATTAATGCGATCGAGGGATGGTCGCGTTGGATCACCCCAAGGGTCCCTTCGATGAGCACGAAACGCTTTGATACTTTTTTCTTTCTGGCAGCGCTGCCCGAGGGTGAAGTAGCCCGTCATGATGGCGAAGAATCTGTTCAAGGACTTTGGACGACACCAATTGAAGCTTTGGATCGTTATTGGAAGCAGGAAATTATGCTTGCGCCACCACAGATCATGACATTGGTTGAGCTCTCCCAGTTCTCGAGGGTCGACGATGCACTTGAGCATGCTCGTGCTCGATTACTACCGCATATTCAACCCGAGCCGCTTGAAGCGCAAGACGGTGGCAGGATCGTTGCCTACCCAGGCGATGAAGCTCATTCAATTTCGCAAGCCCTCATCGCAGGGCCATCGCGTCTTGTCTGGCGCCATGGCCGTTTTGAACCACCGGGAGGCCAGTTTGAAGACTTCTTTACAGGCTTGGGTTTTGGCTGAGGGTCTTAGCGCATAGCCCTGATTTGACTTCACACCAGCAGGATCGTCAAGTATTGGCGTTGGTTCACCTCGTGGCTTGATTAATCGCGATCTTGCGAAAGAGCCGAACGACGAAGGTACTTTTCGATTGGATCGATCCACCGGTTAGAAGGAAGTTTGAACAAGTTTTTCAGTAAATTTGCTCGCTCACGCAAATAACGAGCACACGCCCCCTTTGACCCCGCGGAAGTCCAACTCAAGGCTGGTCCTTTGCTTGCGATAACAATGACGTTTCCCGCATTCCCAGGCTTTAGCACGAGAGGCTGCCGATCAAATGCATCGCTGATCGCCTGAAAATTTGGCTTCCAACTTGGGTGGCTACCGAAAAGATTTAGCACCATAAGGCCAGGAGCGGCCAGCGCGCGATAACAACTTTTGTAAAACTCAACACCCTCGCAAACTGGTCCTCTTGCCTCGGCATCGTAGAGATCGACCATGATAACGGGCCAGAAGGAAGCTTTTGATCCGCTCATGAAGTCCTTAGCATCACTTTTGACGATCGCAAGCGAATTGTCTGGTCTTGTACCAAACATAATGGCGTTCGCCAAAATGACTTCCTGATGAAGCTCCACAATCGTTTGATTGGTTTCCGGCAAGTAATGCGCAAGGAATCGCGCGCATGAGCCCGCACCCAAACCAAGTTGAAGCAAGCGGTCTGGCGCTTCAAGCAACATTAACCAGGCCATCATGTCCTGTGTGTAGTCAAGCACCAGTTGATGAGGCTGCTTCATGCGCATCGCACCTTGGATCCAGGGCGTTCCGAAGTGCAAATATCGCACCCCGAGTGATTCGGAGAAATTCAAGACCTGGGCTCTAGGCCTGAGCTTTCGCGATGTGTTAAGAGCAGCCAAGCTGAGAAGGCCTTGGAAAAAGGCCTTGCAAGAAGGGATTGCTAAAAGGCCTTACAAGAAGGCCTTGGCCTAGTGAATTTTCAAAAACAATAAGAATCACCTTTTCAACGAGGCTCGTCACATCGGCTCGTCACATCGGCTGGTCACATCGACATGACTCACCGCTTCCCAAAACTCATCTCATTGACATCGCAATGAGCAAATCATTAAGACGCTTCACAAAGGATCCAGGGTCGCTCAGTTGTCCGCCCTCAGCAAGCAGTGCCTGCTCATAGAGCAGCAAACTCCAATCCTTGATTGCGCCTTGCTCGGTCTGCAATCGCTTCACCAGGATGTGGTCTGGATTAACTTCTAGAATGGGTTTACGATCGGGCGCCTTTTGTCCCGCTTGCTTGAGCAAACGCTCGAGATGACCGCTGATATCGCCCTCTTCTGAGACGAGACATGAAGGCGACTCAGTAAGCCTTTGCGTTACTCGTACCTCCTTCACACGGTCTTCGAGAGATTCTTTAATCGAATCAAGTAGAGGTTTCAACGCTTTTGCGCTTTCTTCAACTTTTTTCTTTTCTTCTTCATCTTCAAGTGCACTGAGGTCTAAACCGCCTTTTGCTACCGACAGCAGCTTCTTACCCTCGAACTCCTGGAAGTAACTCAGCATCCATTCGTCAACCCTGTCAGTAAGTAGCAGCACTTCGATATCTTTTTTGCGAAAAACTTCAAGATGCGGGCTATTTCGTGCAGCCTCGAGCGTATCTGCAGTGGCGTAATAGATTGCCTCTTGCTTGGGTTTCATCCGACTAACATAGTCGGCAAGTGCAACGGATTGCGCTTTTTCTGCATCCACGCCAATGATCGATTGTGTCGATGCGAATCGAAGCAACTTGGCAAGCCGCTCACGGTGGGTCGCTTCTTCGCTCATACCCTCCTTCAAGACCTGCCCAAAGGACTGCCAGAAGCTTGCGTAGTCTTCAACGCGGTTTTCGGCCAGATCCTCAAGCAAGGAAAGTGTTCGTCTTGTATTGGCCTCTCGGATCGTCTTGACATCGCGGCTCTCTTGAAGAATCTCTCGCGATACGTTGAGTGGCAGATCGGATGAATCGATCACGCCGCGCATAAATCTCAGCCAGATAGGGAGCAACTGCTCAGCGTCTTCCATGATGAAGACACGCTTGACATAAAGCTTTAAGCCATGTCGTTGTTGGCGGTCCCATAGATCGAACGGCGCTCGTGATGGTATGTAGAGCAATTGGGTAAATTCACTGCGCCCTTCAATCCGATTATGTGTCCATGCCAGAGGATCGGTGAAATCGTGTGCAATGTGTTTATAAAAAGATTTATATTGATCCTCTGTTACATCCGATTTGTTGCGTGTCCAAAGGGCGCTCGCTTGATTGATGGTTTCAAGCTCATCTTTTTGGACCATTTTCCCTGCGTCTTTATCCCATTCCTCTTTGCTCATTTGAATGGGCAGTTGGACATGGTCTGAGTACTTGCGAACCAGTTCGCGCAATTTCCAGCCCGATAACAAATCGCTGTATGACTCACCCTCTCCATCGCTTGGGTCTTCGCGCAGTTTCAGAATCACATCGGTGCCGCGGGCTTGTCTTGAAATTTGCTCGACTTCGAATTCACCCTCGCCATTGGAGCGCCAACGCACACCTTGGTCGTTGGAGAGATCGGCACGGCGGCTCTCAACGGTGACTTTATCGGCGACGATGAATGCCGAATAAAAGCCGACGCCAAATTGACCAATGAGCTGAGCGTCCTTACTTTGATCGCCGCTTAACTGATTTGCGAACTCGCGAGTTCCTGATTTAGCAATCGTTCCAAGATGTGAGACTGCATCTTCAAGACTCAGACCAATGCCGTTATCGCTGATCGTAATGGTTCGCGCTTCAGCATTGTGACGAATCGTGATGCTAAGTTCTTCAGCGCCAATCAACTCGGGTCTGCTGACTGACTGGAATCGCAACTTGTCGCAAGCGTCTGATGCATTTGAGATGAGTTCGCGGAGGAAAATTTCTCGATTGGAATAAAGCGAGTGAATCATCAGCTTCAAGAGCTGCTTAACCTCAGCTTGAAAGCCATGAGTTTGAGCTTGGCTCGATGTCTCGGTCCCGGTACTCGTCATAGTCAACTGCCCCAAAAAATCACTAGTTGATTACTAAATCAATGAATTTCAAGTACGTTCGTGGCTTTCAATCGACCGTTCATCAAATGTCCTTCAGGCGAGATCGGCGAAATGCGCAGCGACTTCTTCATTAGGAACTTCTTCAAATGACCGGTGCTGCCACGCTGGCTTGCGATCCTTATCGATCAATAATGCGCGAACACCTTCTGGAAAATCCTCAGCGCGCAAAAAGCGCCTTGCGAGGACCAAATCGAGGCTCAGCACCTCTTCAAGCGAGCAATGAAAACACGCACGCAAATAACGATGGCTAACAAGTGCCGCAGTGGGCGAACCTTTCTCGAGACTTTTTGCTGGCGCCTCAAACCAGGGGTCATCCTGAGCGGCCCGTTGCAATTGCTCCAACATACTTTGCGGCGAAGTCTGGTTACCGATCCAACGCAGCGCCATTGCATAGTGACTAAGCATACTTGATGCCATCGAGTCATCGAGCGAGGCATCGTGTTGGAGCATCCATTCGCTTACAAGCTGGTGGTTGTGTTGCCAGTCTTGGGTGAATTTGAGTTGGGTCAAGTGATCGATCGTTGCATCCCAGTTTTCTTTTGCTACAAAGGCATCAAACATACCGGCATAAATTGCATCAGACTCGTTAATCGTTAGACCCGTAAGGGCCATAATCATGCCGACGCCTGGTGGCAAGCGGTTCAAAAAGAATCCTCCACCAACGTCAGGAAATAGACCGATATGGATTTCAGGCATCGCTACTTTGGATGCTTGGGCAATGATGCGGTGTGATGCACCAGCGCTCAGGCCCATACCACCGCCCATATTGATGCCATGTGAGAACACTATAAAAGGCTTGCCATAGCGATGGATCATACGATCGAGGATGTACTCTTCCTCAAAAAAGGCATCGCCATAGGCATATCGTTCATTGCCGCCTGCACGTACCTGTCGAATGACTTCGGCAACATCGCCTCCCGCGCTAAAGCCTTTATCACCTTCAGCTTGCAAAATCACCGCCGCGATCGATGTATCTGATCGCCACTGTCGAAGTTGCTGGCTCAACAGACGAACCATTTCGAGATTAATACCGTTCAATTGTTTGACTCGATTGAGTCGAGCCCGACCAATTCTCATAGTCCCTTGTCCGATTTTATCGAACAACACGGGTGCCGTATCCATGGCTCTAATCTCCTCTGTGAATGCTGGGTTCTAGCGTCATCTTCTGGCCTGGCACAAACAGCCGAAAGCGATCAAGTGGGATTGCCTGGTGCTTCAACGCTTCAATCAACTCCTTTATCGGATCTTCATAGGCCTCATCGGTAAGCTGAAATGTACCCCAGTGAATGCCGAGCGAAAGCGGTCCGCCAAGCGCTTGATGCATGCGAACAGCCTCATGCGGATTGATATGTTGGGTAGCCATGAACCATCGCGGTTCATAAGCGCCAACCGGAATCGCCGCGAGATCAAAAGGAGCAAAACGTTTGGCAATTTCAATAACGTCCTCAGACCAACCGGTATCGCCTGCGAAGTAAAAGCGAAACTTGGGATGTTCGAGCACCCAACCGCCCCACAGGGTTTTATTACGGTCAAAAAGACCTCGACCACTCCAATGATGTGCCGGCACGAAATTAAAGGCGAATTCACCTTGCTTGTTTTGTTGCCACCAATCGAGGCCAATCACCCGCTCAAAGCCCTCTTCTCGTAACCAGCTGTCAACGCCAAGGGGCACAAGCATTAATGGCGGACCACCGCTTTGCATGGCGAATTGCCGAAGCGTTGGCAGATCCAAATGATCATAATGATTGTGTGAGATGACGATGTAGTCGATTCTGCCCAGCTCCGCGACAGCGACAGGAACTGGATGAAGACGTTTCGGACCGATCCAGCTCAAGGGCGATGCACGTTCAGAAAAATGAGGGTCGGTAAGGATGCGAGTTTCGCCGATCCGCAGGAAGATCGTCGCGTGCCCCAACCATTGCACCTCATGGCCTTGATTTGCCAGAGCTTGAACGCGGTTTCCTGACGGCTTTTCGGCGGGTACATCGGATCGCCAGGCCTTGGGCATTTGGTCCCATGCTGCCTTGATACGGTCTGGAGCGACCAGCGCTTGCAAATCAAGGTCTTTTCTCGACCACCACCAGCGAAACAATTCGCTCAGTGGCTTATTGACACGGCTGCCGTCGCTGTTGGTAAAACCATCATCGCGATGATGGCCCGGCAGTCGATGGTTGCTGGATAACTGGCCTGAGATTGCCGGATTTGCTTCGCAAGCGATAAGTTGCGCGCAAAACATAAGCAAGACGCTCAGCTTGAAGAAAAAAGGCATGAATCTCGTGGTGTTGTTTGGCAAGACGGGCGATGATACGGGCTTCTATCTATCCATCACAATTTGGGGACACTTTGCATGAATCAACTCGATCTTCAAGGCCGCTTTATTGCCGTGACTGGCGGCGCATCCGGTATCGGCGAAGCCATTGTGAATAGGCTGATTGCATCAGGTGCAAAGGCCATCATCTGGGACGCAAATCAGACATTGGTTGACCAAATTCTCGGCCAACAGGATCCCAACCGTTATGCAATCAGGATGGATGTTACCGATCAGCAATCCGTGCAAGCCGCCCTGCAAACAAGTCTGGCTTGGATCGCTGAGCGCTCAGGCAGCAAGGATGCTGGATTGGACGGCATGATTTGTAGTGCGGGTATTACCGGGCCAAACCATACGGTCATCGATTATCGATATGAAGATTGGAAGCAAGTTTTCGATGTGAACCTGCACGGTGTCTTTCTTTGCAATCAGGCAGCAGCTGGACATATGAAAGCTCGTTCGAACGGTCGAATCGTGAATATTGCGTCGATCGCAGGCAAGGAAGGTAACCCGAACGCCTCTGCATACAGCGCGAGCAAGGCTGCAGTCATTGGGCTTACCAAATCATTGGGCAAGGAGCTTGCCAGCTCAGGAGTGACCGTTAACTGTGTCACACCAGCAGCGGTCAAGACGCCGATGTTTGCGCAGATGAGTGAAAGTCATATTCAATTTATGCTCTCGAAAATTCCAATGAATCGCTTTGGTTTGGTTGAAGAGATTGCATCGATGGTTTGTTGGCTTTGTACCGATGATGCATCGTTTTCAACGGCCGCGGTTTTTGATCTGTCAGGTGGTCGTGCTACTTATTAGCGTGATCGAACTGGCTTTGATCCGAGGCTCAAGCAATTTTCCCTTCCGGCCTCGGCTTGAATCATAAGCACCAAGTTCACGTGCACTGAACTCACGGCTAATTGATTTTGATCCTCGAGCAAGGCCATGTATGACGACAGCGCCCGGCGTGTGGGCAGCAATTGCAACAAGAGGGTCTTTGGCATCGCAATCCATCAGACTGACGCCTCGGCCGCCTTGTTTGAGCTGACGAACTTCCTCCAGGGAAAAACTCAAGGCTCTACCCTGCTCTGAAAGACAGAGCAGTTTTTGTGCCCTTGCATTAGCGTCAACAACTGGCCTGATGAGCGCATCATTGGGCTCAAGCTGCATGAACTGCTTGCCTGCGCGCTGTCGCGTCGTTAAGTCTGAAGCAAGACATTGAAACCCTTGCCCCAGGCGGCTTGCGAAAATTACCCGGTCGCTTGCACTGGCAGCAAACAGGAAGGCAACCCTGCTTCCTGCTTCCAAGTCAATGAGCGTCGTAATCGGCGAACCGTCGCCCCGCGCAGACGGCAGTTGACTAACTGCCAAGGCATAGATTCGACCAGTCGTACTCATTACAAACAGCTGGTCGGTTGTCATCACTTGATAGAGGGCATCAAGACTGTCCCCTGCTTTGAATGAGAGCTGGGATGCATCGAGTCCATGTCCCTGGCGAACTCGCACCCAAGATTTCTCAGAAACAATAACGGTTACCGGATCATCGGCAATACGTAACTCGACGCTTGCCTTATCGCTTGTTTCAAGCAGCGTTCTTCGCGCGTCGCCGAATTGACGCGCATCGGCCTCGATCTCTTTGACGACCTGTTTGCGCAACTGCTGTTCGTCATGGATAAGGATTTCAAGCTGTCCGGCCTCATCGCGAAGCGACTTCAACTCCTGTTCGATCTTAATTGCTTCAAGCCTTGCTAACTGTCGAAGTCTAATCTCCAGAATGTCCTCGGCCTGACGATCGCTGAGATCAAAGGCCTTAATAAGAGCAGGCTTTGGCTCATCGGACTCACGAATAATCCGAATAACTTCGTCGATATTCAGCAAAACGAGTTGCCGCCCCTCGAGAACGTGAATTCGGTCAAGCACTTTGTCAAGCCGATAAGCGCTTCTTCGGCGAACGGTATCGAGCCTGTATGTGCACCACTCATTTAAGCAATCGAGTAATGACTTTTGAACCGGTCGACCATCTAAACCAACCATCACCATGTTAAGACTGAGATTGGTCTCTAAGGATGTATTGACCAGCAACAGGTTGACGAGTTCAGAAAGCGCCACGCGTGAGCTTCTGGGCTCGATCACAAGGCGAACCGGAGCATCTTTGCCCGATTCGTCGCGAACCGCATCGAGTACGGCCAACATGGCTTGCTTAAGTTGCAATTGCTCGTTTGAAACCGACTTCTTGCCGAATCTTGGTTTTGGATTGGTAACTTCTTCGATCTGTTCTAGAACCTGCTGGGTTGATACGCCATGGGGCAACTCTGTGACCACCAACTGCCACTGACCTCGAGCGAGCTCTTCAACCTCATAGCGGGCCCGCATCCTAAGGCTACCTCGTCCGCTGCGGTAGGCTTCGAGCATATCGGCTCTCGACGATATGATTTGCGCACCTCCCGGTAAATCGGGGCCCGGAAGCAAAAGAAGCAAGTCCTCAATCGTGCTTTTTGGCTTGCGAATCAATAAAGCTGCGGCAGCAGCAACTTCCTTCAGGTTGTGAGAAGGAATCTCCGTTGCCATACCGACTGCGATCCCCGATGCGCCGTTCAGAAGCACCATTGGCAAACGAGCAGGCAAGATGGCTGGCTCGCGCGTTGAACCGTCATAGTTATCGATAAAGTCGACCGTACCCATGTCAACTTCATCGAGCAAAAGCTTGGCATAACTCGTGAGGCGAGCCTCGGTGTAGCGCATTGCAGCAGCGCCATCGCCATCGCGTGAACCGAAGTTGCCTTGGCCATCGATCAATGGATAACGAAGGCTGAATGATTGGGCCATACGTACAAGCGCATCGTAGGCAGCGCTATCCCCATGCGGGTGATAACGGCCGAGCACTTCGCCAACCACGCGTGCCGATTTAACGGGTTTGGCCTCGGCATTGAGACCAAGCTGGTTCATTGCAAAAAGAATTCGTCGTTGGACTGGCTTTTGACCATCCGCACCCTGCGGCAATGCCCGTCCTTTGACTACCGAAATTGCATAGTCAAGGTAAGCACGCTCAGCAAATTCAGCAATGCTGACGCGATCATCGCCTGATGCCTCACTCGCGTGTTGTTCTGAAAACAGGTCCTGACTCATCGTAACAATCTACCTTAGCTTCATCATCAGCTTAAATATCAACCTCTACTTCATGACCACGGCGCTCGAGCCATTGACGACGCGCTGCGGACTCGCCCTTACCCATCAGCAAATGGAAACACTGCTTGACCGGGTCGTCGCCTGCTTCGCCTAGGACCACGGGTGAAAGGCGCCGAGTGTCTGGATTGAGGGTCGTTTCCCAGAGTTGTTCGGCATTCATTTCACCAAGTCCTTTAAAACGCGAAATCGACCAGGCATTGTCCTTTACGCCTTCTTTGCGCAATTTATCTTCAAGACTTCGTAGCTCCGCTTCATCGAGGCAATAACGCTTTCTCGCCTGGCGCTTACCCGAGGCTGCAACATCAACCCGATAAAGCGGTGGTCTGGCGATGTAAATATGGCCACGCTGAATCAATTGGGGAAAATGCTTATAAAAGAGCGTTAGCAGCAGTACTTGAATATGTGAGCCGTCGACATCAGCGTCGGCCAGAATGCAGATCTTTCCATAACGTAGACCGTTCCAATCTAAAGTATCGTTAACGGTATGCGGATCGATACCGACGGCAACCGCAACATCATGGACTTCCTGATTGGCAAATAGACGGTCCTTATCGGTCTCCCAAGTGTTTAAGACCTTGCCACGCAGCGGAAGTATCGCCTGAAATGACTTATCCCTGCCCATTTTCGCTGATCCGCCAGCGGAGTCTCCTTCGACTAGAAAAAGCTCGGTTCGGGCTAGATCATTGGACTCGCAGTCGGTAAGTTTGCCAGGTAATACCGCGATGCCAGAGGTTTTCTTTTTTTCGACTTTCTGTAGCGCACGCTGACGGACCTGGGCCTGTCGGATGACCATATCAGCCAGACGCTTTCCCCACTCAACATGTTCGTTAAGCCACAAGTCCATCGCCGGCTTAATTAGTGATGCGGAAAGTCTTAATGCATCGCGTGAATTCAAACGCTCCTTAACTTGTCCCTGGAACTGCGGATCAAGTACTTTGGCTGAGAGCACGAAACTCGCTCGAGAAAAAACGTCTTCAGGTAAGAGCCTTATGCCCTTAGGTAGCAATGCATGTAATTCGACAAAGGTTTTAACCGCCTGAAACATGCCTTCTCGAAGTCCAGATTCGTGGGTACCACCAGCGGTTGTCGGTATCAAATTTACATAGGACTCGCGGACACAGGCCCCCTCTTCGGTAAAACCAATCACCCATTGGATACCCTCGCCTTCTGCAAACGTCTCGTGACCCGCATCAATCGATTGCACGCCTTCGAACGGGGGAAAAAGCCAAGCCTGACCACCGGTTTGCTGATTGGCCTCGTCAAGATAGGACTTAAGCCCTTCAGCGTATTGCCAATGTTGGGTCTTGTTGGTCTTTTCATCATGAAGGCTAACTTTTATACCCGGCAATAGCACGGCCTTAGAACGTAATAACTGTAATAGCTCCTGATGAGGCAATTGAAGACTGTCGAAATACTTGGCCTCAGGCCACACGCGAACCCGAGTTCCTTTTCGGTGTTTCGGAACTTGCGCGATCTCTTTGAGTGATTCGAGCACTTCACCTTGAGCAAATACCATACGATGTTCCGCGCCGTCTCGCCAAACCTGCACTTCGAGACGCTTTGCTAAGGCATTGGTGACCGATACGCCCACGCCGTGTAAACCACCCGAAAAGCTGTAAGCGCCCCCTGCCTGCTTATCGAATTTTCCACCGGCGTGAAGCCTAGTGAACACGATCTCTACTGTAGGAACACCTTCCTCAGGGTGTATACCCACCGGAATACCACGCCCGTTGTCTTGCACAGAAACCGAACCGTCTTGATGTAGCGTTAGTTCAATACTGTTACAAAATCCTGCTAAAGCTTCATCGGCCGCGTTGTCGATCACCTCTTGGATGATGTGCAACGGGTGGTCGGTGCGGGTGTACATTCCAGGTCGCTGACGCACCGGTTCGAGTCCACGTAATACTCTTATCGAGGACTCGCCATATTCTTTAGAACGCGTTGCCATTCATTTACTCAAATTCAGATGCGGAGAGAGGCTTTTTTTGACATGATTGAGGCCATTCGAAAGGTATTTGCCTTTCAAAGACCAGACTCATTGAACGAACTGCGCACTATTGTAATGAGGAAGCAGATTCACTTCCCGGTCGGGCGTTTGAGCGCTCTTCTGAAGTTGCTGATCGTCCTGGTGAGTCTCACCGTTTCAACCGCGCAGGCAACGCCGACGTTATTTCCAACCAAGTTTTCAAGCTGCCGAGCGCATTTCGCGGGCGGAGAGCCCCCACGCGTTGACTTGTTGAGAATTCCCGGGCGTTTACGCGAACTATGCTTTGAGGCATTTGCGGTTTTACATTCTGGGCAAAGTAAGACGCCTGTTTGGGTAGCTCAACGACTGGATCCCGAGGGACTTGCCAAGGCGCTTCAAGTCGCCCGTTCAGGCCGTTTTTATCAGGAGGCGCGACTGCCTTCTTCGGAGCGAGCAACGCTTGAGGACTATCACGGTTCAGGATGGGATCGTGGTCATATGGCGCCAGCTGGCGACATGCCAAGCGAGACTGCGATGGCGCAGAGTTTTTCGCTGGCAAATATGGTGCCTCAGGCGCCCGATTTGAATCGAGGGGTTTGGGCAGACTACGAAAAGTCCACCAGACGTTATGTGAGACGTGTTGGTCATGCGGTTTATGTGATTACAGGG
>JALQWJ010000130.1 GCA_023258775.1 Burkholderiaceae bacterium
GCCGGCCTGGAGAGCATCACCACAGGCGAGATTGCCATCGGTGATCTTGTGGTCAACGATTTGCCACCGATGGATCGAGACATTGCCATGGTCTTTCAGAACTATGCGCTTTATCCACATATGAGCGTCTTCGATAACATGGCCTTTGGACTTCGCATGCGCAAGTTCCCGGCTGCCGAAGTTGATCGTCGGGTGAAAGATGCTGCAGGCATTCTTGGTATTCACGATCATTTACATCGAAAGCCGCGCCAACTCTCAGGCGGGCAGCGCCAACGGGTTGCCCTCGGTCGCGCTATTGTTCGCAACCCCCAAGTATTCTTGTTTGATGAGCCCTTATCAAATCTAGATGCGAAGCTAAGGGTACAAATGCGTGTTGAATTAAAAAAACTACACGCTCGGCTCGAGACCACTTCAATTTACGTCACCCACGACCAGGTTGAGGCGATGACGCTTGGGGACCGCGTTGTCGTCATGCGAGACGGTTTGATTCAGCAGGTTGGAGAACCCTTTAGTTTGTACAGTCAACCTGCCAACAAGTATGTTGCAGGCTTTATTGGCTCGCCAGCAATGAACTTTGCCAAAGCGCAGATTTTTTACAACAATGACAGAGCGATTGCAAAACACGAAGGCTTTAATATCGATGTTCCCAAGGCTCTTGTCTCAGCACTAAGGCCTTATAACAGTCAGTCGGTATGGCTTGGCATTCGTCCCGAAGATTTAAGAACGGCGCAACCTTCTGACCCCGAGGGTGTTTGCTTGATGACGAGCGTCGAAGTTGCTGAGCAACTTGGATCCGAGATACTGCTTGATGTACGTTGCGGCGATGCTGCATTGGTCGCAAGTGTCGAACCAACCTTAAAAGTAAGGCCGGGCGATCAGGTCAAACTTGCGCTAAACCCAGAAAAGCTACATTTTTTTGATCTAACGACCGAGCAGTCAATTCGCTAGGTCTCAACTTGTTGGAAATTGCGTTCTCGTGCAACCCGCTGCCAGCGCGGGACTTCGATTTTGATAAAACAAGCGTGGCCTGCATCGCTTATCGACAGGATCAAGCACAATTTACACACCGCTCGCTACGCGACTGAACTGTCCAGTTTGCCGTGGAATAGCCGTCCAGTTTCCGCTGGAATCACTGTCCAAGTGTCGTGGAATACGCAATTGCAGGCACCGCCGGTCTCGACATCTGTACAGCAAGCGGCATAAAGTTGTCGGTTGACGGACTGCACCCATCGCTTTCATCCAGGAGAAGCAATGCTCACCCCCAGCCAAATCGAGCAGTACCACCGAGACGGTTATGTGATTCCCGACTTCCAGATGCCGCCTGAGGTGCTCGAATCGATCAAGACCCGGCATGCGGCGCTAGTGCAACGCAAGCCCGAGTTCCGGGACTATTGCTCTGCACTGCTCGACCAGGATCCGGGTTTTTTCGATTACTGCAATAACGCCGAGATCCTCGACATGGTGGCGCAGTTGATCGGTCAAGACATTGCGCTGTGGAACTCCAGCTTCTTTGCCAAGCCTGCCCTGAATGGCAAACGCACACCCTGGCACCAGGATGGCGAGTACTGGCCGATCACGCCGCTCGCAACCTGCACCACCTGGCTGGCTGTGGATGACTCCACCATCGAAAACGGCTGCCTACGAGTGCTGCGCGGCTCGCATCGCGACCAGCGCCTCAAAAAGCACAACACCGTGGCCGCCGGCGATGTGACGCTCACGCAGGAGCTCGACCGCAGCGAATACGACGAGTCCAAGGCGGTCGACCTGGTGCTCAAGGCCGGGCAGATTTCGCTGCATGACGTCTACCTGCTTCATGGCTCGGAGGCTAATACCTCGCCGAACTCACGCCGCGGCATGACGATGCGCTTCATGCCAACCACCAGTCTGTTTGACCGTGATCTTGCGGTGCGCAAGTCGCAGGCTCTGAAGATCACCGACCACTCGACCCGCCCGGTTTACCTGATGCGTGGCGTCGATCGCCACGGTGGCAATCAGTTCGTCAACGCCTGATCGCGTCGTGAAACGCCTTTCTGAAGAAATTCAGTTCGCATTACGCCAAGCTGAGGTTATTACTCGGTTAGAGAAGCTTGGCACTCTGCTTACACCTGGTTCAGCCGAATCATTCGATCGGCTCCTGATTCAGGAACAGGAAACATGGACAAGAGTCATTAACGAACGCGGCATTAGAGCAGCCTAGTAGGAGCAGTTCTAACTGATATTTTTGTTACGTTCTATGTATTATACTAATAATTATTGTTTATTCATGTATTAAATCAGCCAGGAATTTAATCTATGAAAACGATGTATCGTACCCGTACCTATAGCCCTTTTGTGGGCCTTGAGCTCGAGGACATTGACTTGTCAGGTGACTTAAGCGAGGAAGCAACTGAGACGATTCGAGAAGGACTTTCTCAATATGGCGTCGTGTTTTTTCGCAATCAGCATCTGAGCTCTGAGCAGCAACTTCATTTTGCTCGGTCTTTTGCACCGGTTGATCGCAATCGATTTTTTAAAGCGGTTGACGGTTATCCCGAGATTGCTGAAGTGCTCAAGGAGTCTCATCAGCGCTCAAATATCGGCGGAGGCTGGCACACCGATCACAGCTATGACTTAGAACCAGCCATGGGATCAATACTACTTGCCCGCGAAGTACCCCCGCACGGTGGCGATACGCTTTTTATCAATATGGCAGCGGTATTTGATAGCCTGTCGCCCGGTTTGCAGCAGACCCTCGAGAGCTTAAGCGCAATTCACTCCGCTAAACACGTCTTTGGCTACGAAGGTCGGTGGGCAAGGCGTGCAGATGCAGATGGCCGCATCCTAAATCCTGATGTTGTGCCAGAGGATGCAAAGCACCCGGTCGTAATCAGGCATCCCAAGTCAGGTCGGAGAATTCTTTACGTCAATCCCGGATTTACCGTGCGAATCGATGGTTGGACCGAAAGCGAGAGCAAAGCCCTGCTCGACTATCTATACAGCGAAGCCATGCGGCCAGAATTCCAATGCCGCTTTCAATGGGCTGCGGGGTCGATTGCATTTTGGGACAATCTCATGACTTGGCACTACGCGCTCAACGATTATCACGGTTATCGGCGTCTCATGCACAGGATTACCGTGGCAGGACAAGCCCTGCTGAATTAAATTTGGATCATAGAGCGCCTTGCAAAGCGATCCCCTTCAGTCCTCATTAAAGCTGTTTATGCTGGTGCGTCTTATTGTTTGAGCTAGGTTGGGGCAACGGTTCAAGCTTGCGAGAGGGGTTAACCGGCTGCTTCACCGAGTCACCGCCTCCATGTCTTTTTCGCATGGACCCGAACTAAGATTCCTTAGAACACTAATTCCATTAGCCGCTTTCCAAGACCAAGCTAAGTGTTTTGGGTAGGCGCAGGGGTAAACGGCATCGCTTTTCGTTTGGCAATCTCAGCCCGGCCCCCTAATTGATCAATCATTGCTTCCTGATCAGCATGCGCAAGTGCATTAGTGCTGACCGTGTCTACAAGCCGCTCTAAGCGGCTCTTGAATTCTCTAAGTAAGCCGCTATTTCCATCGTTACTCGCCAAATCGTGTTGCTCTTCAGGATCGTTGACAAGATCGAACAATTGGTCTGGGAAGCCAATATAGTGAATATATTTATAGCGTTTATCACGAAGCATCCAAAATCCATCCGGCGCACCGGTGTGGAATTCCGACACTACCGCTCTTTCAGCATGCGCTCCACTTACAATCGATTTGAGGCATGTTCCAGGCAATTTCAACGAATGTATTGCCTCGGAACACCCTGTCGAATTCAGGACCCAAGGGGCAACATCAGTGTGGCTAACAGGCGTATCTATTACTTTCCCAGATTCAAAACCTTCTCCAACGGCAATCATTGGGACTCTCGCTGACTCTTCGTACATGGAAGACTTTCCCCACATCCCACGCGTCCCTAAATTGTCGCCGTGATCACTGGTATACAAAACATCTGTCGATTTCCACAGGTCAGTTCGATCCAAAACAGCAAGTATTTTGCCTACGTTTTCATCCATAAAAGTCGTTAACCCGAAGTAGGCTGCTAGAGCTCGCTTAACTTGCTCTGGACCTTTAAATCCCTCGTCGTAGCAGGACCGGCGTATATGATGCGTTACATAGGGATGGTTTGGACGTTCGCCATGTCGCCATTGCTTTGGTAACGGTATGTCTAAGTCGACATAACGAAAAAAATGCTCTGGCGGTGCAATGAGAGGAAAGTGAGGAGCCACCCAGGATACAAATAACACCCAAGGCTTCTCTGGCGAACTCAATGCAATTTTTTGCAGCCAGATTTGCGCCTCGGACGTTATCTTGCGATCGTAGAGGGTGTATTCACTTTCGCCAGGCCCCACTTCCTGCCCGAGCCGCACACCTGCAGGTCTCGTTACGCTAGCCTCTCGGAATAGCATTTGAGCATCACCTGTACCCCCTTGAACATGCATGGGTAAGAGGGCCTCTGTGAGACCGTAGTCATCACCATGGTGGCCTGCAAAATGTAACTTTCCAATACTTGCTACACGATGGCCACGATCTCTGAGCTCGTGGTGCCACCCTTTAGGGGTTCCCTTCCAAGCCAATACGTTGTCCCAGCAGCGATGTGTCGATACCGGCAAGCCTGTAGCAAAACTAGCTCGAGCTGGTACGCAAATCGGAGAGGCCGTGTACGCCGCACGAAATTGCGTACCCATCGTGCTAAGGCGATCAAGATTTGGTGTCCGGACCTGCGTATGGCCCTCGTAGCCTGCGACTGCAGCATTATGCTCATCAGACATTAAAATAAGAACGTTGCGTTTTATAGATTTAGACATAGCATTTATTGCGGCTCTAGTTTTGCAATTTTCATCATGCGTGAAGTTTGGTTCACTTCACGTCTTAATTGATCGATGAATTCATCTGAAGAACTAGCTGCAGGTAAACTACCGCTAGCCACTAGCTTGTCACGCACTGTAGTCATTGATAGCGTTTCATGAACAGCCAAAAAGATTTTTTGCCTTATTTCGGCTGATGTTCCAGCAGGTACTGACACACCTCCGAAAGACACTAAGACAAGGTCCGGCCAGCCTTGCTCCTGCAATGTCGGTATGTTCGGTAGCTGCCCATTTCTTTGAGATCCCGTCACAGCAAGTGCAACTAAGCGACCAGACTTAACATGGGGCAATCCAACTTGTGAAATTGCAAACG
>JALQWJ010000131.1 GCA_023258775.1 Burkholderiaceae bacterium
CGTGAGGGAATTTGTCGAGATGAGCCGCAACAAACCCGCCGCTTATGGCACTTACGGCGCAGGATCCTGGCCGCATATGGTGATTAATGACTTAAACGAACGTGCTTCGGCTAAGCTCACGCCAGTTCACTATCGCGGTGAAACACCGATGTGGGTTGATGCCAGTACGGGCCAGGTTCAAGCGGCGATGGGCAGTTTTCTTGGCATCAATAATTATCTAGGAAAGGGAAGCATTCGTGCGATCGCTGCCATCGGTAATCTACGTTGCCCAAAGCTGCCTCAGCTACCCACGTTCATCGAGCAGGGCTTTTCCGCGCCGGTTTACGGTCTCGAAGGATGGATTCCATTTGTAGCACCAGCCGCAACACCGCAAGACATCGTGGTCAAAATGGCTGAAGCGATTCAAGAAGCTTCTGAAACGCCGCGAATGGCTGCAATTCGTGATGCCTTTGCGATTCCCAATAAGCCAACAGCACTCGAAGAAAGTCGCAAACGCTGGAAGGAAGAAAGCGCAGTCTGGATTGACATAGCAGGTAAGCTTGGGATCAAACTGGACTGATGAACAGAGCCGATGAACAAGCGTCAGTGAACAAGTGCCAGTGAGTTCGGCCGTGCTGGGAAGTGCGAGTTTTCGAAGTCCGCGGGCAGGCTTTGTTGCCAATCGTCTGATTGCTGACGACCTGCCTAGCGAGCACATCAACCCTGAGGGCTTTGCGGTCGCCGCCCAAACCATTCAGGCGTGGCCCGCGTACACACCAAGCCCTCTACATCGTCTTTCGGGACAGGCCAGGCGATTAGGACTTCGAGAGGTCTTTTATAAGGATGAATCGGCCCGATTTGGCCTTGGCAGCTTCAAAGCACTTGGTGGTGCTTATGCTGTCTACACGCTACTACGAGAAAAGCTGCAATTAAGCGATGGTTCATTACTTTGGACTGATCAAGAAACCAGAAAGTCGGCCAAGGCTATCACGGTTTGTTGCGCCACAGACGGCAATCACGGTCGATCGGTCGCATGGGGCGCTGAGCTTTTCGGTGCGAGCTGCGTCATTTTCGTTCATGAGACAGTCAGCCAATCGCGATGCGAGGCAATAGCGGCCTTCGGAGCTAAAGTCTCCCGCGTTAAAGGCAATTATGACGATTCGGTTCGCGAGGCTCAGCGTCAGGCTGAGGCGAATCGTTGGTATGTTGTTTCCGATACAAGCTATGAAGGCTATACCGATACACCATGTAAAGTTATGCACGGCTACGGACTTATGGCGCATGAGATTTGTGATCAGTTGCCTGAAGCGCCAAGCCATGTCATTGTTCAAGCTGGCGTTGGCGCACTCGCAGCCTCGCTATGCGCTTACTTCTGGTATCACTGGGGCGCCAAGCGACCTCGCTTTATTCTGGTTGAGCCCATGCTTGCCGATTGCTATTTTCAATCGATGCGCGCTGGACATCCTGTTGCCGTCACAGGCTCCCTGCAAACCATCATGGCCGGGCTTGCTTGCGGCGAAGTTTCGCCGATTGCCTGGCAGATATTGAGCCGTGCCGCGGACGATGCATGTGTGGTCTGCGAGGACGATGTCCGCGAAGCGATGAGATCGCTCCACCGAGGCGAGAGCAGTGACCCCTCGGTGATTTCAGGCGAGACCGGGGCAGCAGGTCTCGCACTCTTGCAAGCCAGTCAGGCGATGCCCCATCTTGCCCAAGCGCTTGGTCTTGACGCTCATTCACGTGTTCTGATTATTGGTAGTGAAGGAAATACTGATCCGGAGATCTATCGAGCAATCATCCACCAGCCTCCCCAACCTAGAACAGACTATCTTTTAGAGCAGCTTCACGCAATTGCCCAGATCGGCTTACAAGACGATGGGGCATGCAGCAGACTTGCCCTAACCGATCAAGATCGGATCGGCCGGGATTGGCTTGTCGACGTGATGAAGTCCCTCGATTTAAATGTACACATCGACCAGATCGGCAATCTATTCGGCATCTTTGAAGGTGCCGAACCCGAACTCGACCCGATCATGACTGGATCTCAGATCGACACCGTGAGAACAGTTGGTCGCGATGACGGATGTCTTGGCGTTCTCGCAGGCTTAGAGATCATTCGGTGCATGCAGGCGGCGGGGATCAAGCCGCGTCGGTCCCTCGTCGTGTGCGCCTTCACCAATGACGAGGGTGCACGCTATGGACCTGACATGCTGGGTTCTCTTGTCTTTGCTCAAGCCATGGCCCTCGAACAAGCCCTTCGCGTTGTGGGCGTCGACGGCTCATTACTCGGCGAAGAACTTGCCAGGATCGGCTATGCAGGCCAGTTGAAACCCGGTCACATCAAAGCGAAAGCATTCATTGAACTCCATATTGAACAAGGGCCAATCCTCGAGCAGGAGCACTGTCAAATTGGCGTGGTTGAAGGGGTTCAAGGCATTTCCTGGCAAGGCCTGCAAATCTTTGGTCAGTCTAACCATGCGGGTACGACCCCAATGTCGATGCGCCGCGATGCCGGCTATGCCGCGGCGCGAATTGCCTGCGAGGTTCGCAACCTTTGTGATCGGATAGGTGCATCGCAACGCGGCACGGTAGGCCGCATCGAGCTCAAGCCAAACCAGATTAATGTGATCGCACGCCAGGCAAGTTTAAGCATCGATTTACGTAACCGTGATGAAGTTTTACTCAAGGCGGCCGAAGAAGCGCTCAGCAAATCGATTGCAAGGATCGCACAGGAAGAATCGGTCGAGATTCGCCAAAGCAGGCTTGCGAGATTTGAACCTGTGGCATTCGACCTTGATTTGATCAACACCATAGAACGTTTAGCGCAAGCACGTCGCCTTTCTTATCAACGAATCGTCTCTGGCGCAGGCCATGATGCCCAAATGCTCGCGCGGGTATGCCCAACTGCCATGATTTTTATACCGAGCGTTGGAGGACTGAGTCATAACCCTGCCGAGCATAGCCACGCTGAAGACATCGATGCGGGTTTGCAATTACTCTACGCACTCCTGAGCGAACTCTGTGAGGCTAGTTGATTCGATCGGAACGCGTGATAAAACGACCGTATCGACTCAAGACTCGACCATGTAAGTCGTAACTCAACTGGCCTGCCACATAGACCGCTTCGATGCCCTTTGATACGCGCGTGGGTTCTTGAAAGTCTGCAAGATCTTCAATGCTGTCTGGATCGAAGATCGTTAGATCGCCCACCATACCAGGACGAATGAGGCCACGATTGCCCAACTTAAAGGTGTTCGCTGAAAGACCTGTCATCTTGTGAACCGCCGCTTCAAGACTTAAGGCGCGGCGATGCCGCACATATTCGCCAAGAACCCGAGGGAAGGTCCCCCACAGGCGAGGGTGCGGCTTTGTATCGTGGGGGATACCATCAGACCCGATCATTGCTCGCGGGTGCTGCATGATTCGGACAACATCGTCTTCATGCATTTGAAAGTAGCACGCACCGCCAGGAATCAGGCGTTGAGCAGCCTCTCGCTGCGAGATTTGCCATGCTGCAGCGATACTTGCAAGCGACTTACCAACCATCTCAGGGTGGGGCTCACTGCTGGTAATCAACACCTCGGTTTCCTCGTCAACCATGTCGAGCCGGAGCATGGTCGAACCTGCGACATAGGGGTAGACATCAAGATGAATCGACTGTTGTTGATGTAATTGATCGATATAAGCGAGTGTCTCTCGTGATCGCCCCCAATTCAGGCGACCTGCACATTTGTGGTGAGAAATGACAAGGGGTGCGCCTGCATGACGCGCGGTTAAGGCGACTTCGTCGATTGCCGCAAGAATTTCCTCCATCTCTGTACGCATATGGGTCACGTATATCCCGCCTGCAGATGCGACCTCGCGAACCAAGGGTATAAGCTCCAAAATATCAGCGGCATAAGCTGTTTGATAGAACGTTCCAGAAGACATACCGAGCGCACCTGATTGCATCGCCTCCCGAACAAGTGATTGCATTTGCTCACGCTCATCCTCAGTCGCAGCTCGTCGCCAATCTTCGAGCACCTCGTGCCTGAGGGCACTGTGCCCAATCAATGCTGCAACATTAAGAGACGGCCTTGCCTGATCGATGGCCTCTTTATAGGAAGCCATACTTCGAAACTGGTACATCGATTGGCAAAGCAGAGTTAGTGGTGCAACAGGGGCTTTACTGGTCAACGGTGCTAGCGAAATTCCACAGTTGCCCACAATGACGGTAGTCACACCTTGGCTGATTTTCGGCAGCATCTCCGGGGAAGTCAGCACCATGGCATCATCGTGAGTGTGTACGTCGATAAACCCTGGACAGAGCACTTTGCCCTGGCATTCGTGTTCGTGTTCGACCGGTGCTTCTAACTTTTCGCCGACAGCGATTATCATGCCATCACGAAGTAAGAGATCTGCCTTGAATCCGGGATCTCCACTTCCATCGACAATCCATGCATTGCGGAACATCGTTGACTCGGTTCTTGCCGATGCTGTCATGATCATATCCTTGGGCGTTCATTTAAATATTCAAAGGGTGTCACCAACATCATGAAAGATTCTCAAGCAAGCAGCAATACGGCTTTGGTCCGTAATCCAGGCGAAATCAAAAGCTTGGCGAAAGCTTTGCGACGTGGTGAAATCACAGCAACCTCGCTGGCCGTGCAGTACTTAGAACGGATCGAGGAAGTGGACGCGAAGGTACGTGCCTGGCGTATGGTCAAGCCCAAGCAAGTACTGCGAGAGGCAGCCATGCGTGATCAAGAACTTCGTGAAGGACACGACCGTGGTTTATTGCACGGTATTCCCGTTGCGATCAAGGACATTATTAACGTGATTGGGTACCCTACCCGCGCCAATTCCAAATCACTTCAACGCGCGAAACCAGCGACAGCAGACGCCAGCATCGTGGCAAATCTGAAGCAACTCGGCTGTATCATTTTGGGCAAGGCCCACACCACAGAGTTTGCATTGCAAGACGCCTCGCCTGCCCGCAATCCGCACGCGCTTGGGCACACACCAGGTGGATCAAGTTCGGGGTCGGCAGCAGCCGTTGCAGCGGGCATGGTGCCGCTTGCCATCGGGACACAAACGGTTGCTTCAGTGAATCGACCCGCAGCCTACTGTGGCATCGGTGCGTTCAAACCTAGTACTGGAAGTCTTATAAATTTTGGTATCACGCCACTTGCACCTAACTACGACACACCGGGACTACT
>JALQWJ010000132.1 GCA_023258775.1 Burkholderiaceae bacterium
ACCCAAATAGGCCCGTCTGGCAGATGGTCCAGTGGCTCCTGTCGAAAATTTGGCAGTTTTAGGGCAAATCGCTCAAACCAATGCTTGCGATAGGCGGGTTGCCGTAGGCTTCGATAAAGCAAATAACAAGCGATGACAGGGCTTAGCAGCACCCAAAGCAAGCTGTAGGCATGAAGCGCCAGCGTTGATTTCAAACTCAATTCATTCATCACTATCCGTGCTGCTTCATCAGTCGAGAAAGCCCAAAAGCCCCCAAAGCGACATCCCCCCGCGAAATCGCTGCCCGCGCGTTCAGCGGGTGACTTTCACCGGGAGCATCTTTCATGACCAACCTCGCATGCATTGAATCAATTTTGAAGGAACATCAGGCGCGCTACGGCAAGCAAAATCGTTGCCCAATTGCCCTTGGACGCTTACAGTCCAAGCTTACCCGAGCAGGCTTGCCCTTAGAGCCAAGTGACTTGCGTCGATGGGCACGATGGGAAAAAAGGCAAAAGAGACGCTAAGACTTTGGCATTCGGAAGTGGCTCGAGGCATTCCTGTGGATGAGGTACCATCAAAATAGCCTGGACCTGCAAAGACCCACTGCGAGTGCTCATCCAATGTCTGCGACAGCTGTAGACCCCGAAATCATTGTTTGTAACATCAAGCGGCGTTTTACCGGGGTCTCTGGGACGGTCAATGCGCTTATTCCAGTACAAGCCCGCCAAGTGAGCGTTGGCTACCTTGGCACTTCCATTCCCGGAATAGCGATCGCCCAAGCAAAATCGCCCCAGCGATTTGCCCGCTTGAGTTTTATCGATGCGCTATGGCTCTCGTGTAGATATTTACCTGATGGTAGAAAGAGAATCTGGCACCTGCGGCGCGATCACGAAATGCTTTTGGCGATTTTGCTTCGTGATCTTTTTCGCCTCCCGATCAATCTCGTATTTACTTCGGCTGCGAAACATCGGCATTCCTGGTTTCCGCGCTGGCTGATCTCGCGAATGGACGGTGTCATCAGTACAACACCTGAAGCGGCGGCCTTTGTGCCCAACACCTTGCGGGTTGTCCCTCATGGCATCAGCCTTGAACGCTTTGAGCCCCCAGCCGATAAAGCTCAAGCCTGGTCCTCTTCCGCGCTCCCGGGGCGCTATGGCATCGGCGTTTTCGGTCGCGTGCGACCCGATAAAGGCAGCGATTTGTTTGTTGAAGCGATGCTTAGGGTGTTGCCACAGTTTCCAGACTTCTACGCAGTGATTGCAGGGCTGACTCAACCCCAGCATCAAGCCTTCCAGCGAGAACTTCAGGCCCGAATCGATGCACGGGGCCTGTCTGAACGAATTCGATTTCTTGGTGAAATTCCTCCCGATCAGGTAGGCCAGTGGTACCGCAGGGTCTTAATCACCGTTGCATGCCCACGTTACGAGCCCTTCGGCCTAACGCCTCTTGAAGGGATGGCAAGTGGTTGTGCCGTTGTGGCAAGCGACACTGGCGCCTTTCGGAGCATGGTTGATGAAGGCGTCACAGGCTACGTGGTACCGACTGAAGACGTTGATGGCTTGGCAGAGCGCTTGAGCAACTTGATGCGTGACCCTGTTCGAGCAATCGAGATGGGGCAGCGCGGCAGACAACGGGTGCAGGCGATGTTTTCGGTCGAGCAAGAAGCAGAAGGCATTTCGGCTGTTTACAAGCAGATTTGGCAGCAAGGTTTCGAAAGAAGAGCATGAAGCGCAGTTCAAGCGAGACCGCTCAGTCGATTCGACTCACGGTGGCGATTCTTACCCTAAACGAAGAAAAGCGTATCGCGACTTGCATCAGGAGCGCCTCATTTGCGGATCAAATCATCGTGGCCGACAGCGGCAGCAAGGACCGCACCAGGGAGATTGCACAATCGCTAGGTGCAGAAGTGCATCTATACCCCGATTGGGAGGGTTTTGCGGTGCAACGCAATCGACTCCTTTCCCATGCCAAGGGCGAGTACATTTTTTTCCTGGACGCTGACGAAGAGTTCACCCCGGAACTTGTCGAGGAAGTCCGAGCTGCGGTTCATTCGGGGCGAGACCAGATCTGGGAGGTCATGTGGAATCAGGTTGCGTTCGGAAGGCCACTCACGCGAATGCGAACCACCAGCGGTGTGCAGCGACTCTTCCGGCGTGAATCGATTCGTTGTTTCTCGGGTGTGGTACATGAAGCCGCAGAACTAAAGACTCCGGGACTACCGGTGCATCGATTCAAGGCGAGACTCCTTCATTATTCCCGTGAGTCGATACACGGAAGCCTACTCAAACTCGCCCAGTATGCGCAACTTGGTGCAGCCAAGCGAGCGCAAGCGGGAAAGCGTGGTGGGGTGATTCTCGGTCTGCTTTCAAGTCTTGCAACCTTCGTACGGATGTATTTCTTTAGAGGCGGAATTCTTTGCGGCGCAGAGGGTTTTTTGTTTTGTCTGTTCGTTGCGCTCGAAGGTTTTTTTCGCTATGCGGCGCTGAAGTATGACCACGGTCAATTGGACAAACTGGCCTCGCGGGGATGACTGTTTTTCCTGGTTTCACGTCGTTTCTGCACAGTCGGCTTGATGTCGTCAAGACGCAGCTGGCACCTGCGCCTGACCGAGGACTTGTACTCGCTCTTGGTGCGCTATTTTTCCTCTTCCCAATTTCCAAGTCCTTGTATGTACTACCACTTGCAGTCGCGATCATCTTATCGTTCAGGCAGGCTAATGCATCTGCTTGGCTGATCCACATTCGTTCAATACCCCTGCTCTGGTTTCCACTTGCGATCTACTTTTTAGTAATCCTACAGGCTCCCTTGAGTCCTGCCGATGCCAACGACGTCCTTGAACATCTGCGAAAATACGCAAGATTGCTCTTTCTCGTGCTTTTCGTTTTGGTCTTTGTGGGTCATGACCGACGCCAGCAAGCTGCCTTGATTGGATTCACTGCAGCGATGGTGATTATCGTTGGGGCAACCTGGATTCGTATTGTCTGGTCCAACCCTCTGCTTGGAAGTCAAGCCGACGGTAGTGCCCTCTTCGGTGACCACATAACCCAAAATATTATGGTCGCCTTTTTCACGTTAATCGCTTTTCAAAACGCCTTAAAGAGCAAGACCCACTGGGGGCGCTTAGCATGGTGGTCTATCCTCGCACTAAGTGTGTTGAGCATTACCCACTATTCGATTGGCCGCACCGGACAGGTCCTGCTTCTTGTGGTCTGGCTGAGCTATTTACTTTGCTCTATGCGAGGTTGGAAGCTTCTCACCGCAAGCCTCTTGCTGGCCCTGTTGGTCTGGGCCAGCTACAGTTCTTCTTTGCACCTGCGAAGTCGTTTCGATCAGGCAATCGCAGAAGCGCGGCTGGCTGAAACTGATCGCCTGACATCGATCGGACATCGCCTCTACAACTATCAAACAACCCCTCGGTTGATCGCTGATAAACCGATTTTTGGTCATGGAACCGGCGCTTATCACTCGCAAATTTGCCACTACATTGACCAAGCCGAGCAATGCCCTATTTTCCAGCGACATCCACATAACCAGTTTTTGTTTCTTGCCGCCGACCATGGGTTAGTCGGCAGTGCGCTATATCTAGCCTATGTGGCAGGCCTATTTGTTCATGCAGGTCGCTCAAATTCGAGCAAATCGTCCCGAGTCATGCTGGCGGCATTCACAGCCATGTTGCTGGTCAACAGTTTAATTAATTCACCACTTTTCAGTTCCCGCGAGAGTCAATTCTTTGCGTTGATGGCAGCCTTGCTAATCGCCATGAACCATTCCCCAAGCCGCGCACACATCACAAAGCAAGCCACCCATGGATGATCCGGCGCTTGCGGGAATAATTGACCAATTCACCGTAATCATTGTTACGTTCAACAGCGCGCATTGCCTTCCTGCGCTTGCCAGTGGTCTGGTTGGGATCCGGCACATCATCGTCGTTGACAACGCGAGCGATGATGAAACGCCTCGAGAAACCCTTGTTAAGCTTCCCCACGCGAAGCTGATTGTCAACAGCAGCAATCGAGGTTTCGGCGCTGCCAACAATCAAGCCTTGCGTGAGGTCGTCACCCCTTATGCACTATTGCTTAACCCTGATTGCCTGCCGACCGAGCGCTTTTTCGCAGGCATGCTTGAAGCTGCGGTGAAATTTCCAGATGCTGCGCTGATTGCACCTCATCTTTTGCGCCGCGATGGCCGTGTCGAACTCAGCTATCGCTGGCCGTCAAGCCATTGGAAGTCTCGAGGACCTCAAGCGCTTGGACCTTGTAGCGTTGGCTTTGTATGCGGTGCTGCAATGCTGCTGAATGTTTCCGCCATGCAAACGATCGGATTTTTTGACGAATCGTTTTTTCTTTATTACGAAGACGAGGACCTCTGCCAACGAATCTTCTTAGCCAAAGAAAATATCGTTCTTGTCCCCGATGTTGAGATCGCTCACCTCTCGAGGAGTTCCGTCAAGGGTCGCAGCCCCATCAAATCTGAATTTCGGCGCGGTTTTCACCACGCGCAATCAAAGCTGCTTTTCAAGCTCAAATACTTTGGTGAGCCCGCAGCTTACAAGCTGCGTATAACGACATTTACACTCGCCTGCCTTGCTTTCACACTGCGTTTACTCATCCCCCATCCGCGGTATCTGGCCAGGCTTCTAGGTCGTATCGCTGGCCTGATGCTCGTTGGTCCTAAACTTAAGTCGTCACGGCAATTAGATCAAGATTAAAGTTTCAGACGCTTAAAATGGCAGCGCTAGGCCAGGCCTTACTGACTCAAATGCCTTGCGAAACTCAGCCTGAATCCTTCTTAGTGCAACCTCGTTATCAGCTTCAAATCGAATAACGACAACAGGTGTTGTATTGGAGGGTCGAGCCAGACCAAAACCGTCTTCATATTCAGCACGAACGCCATCAATGGTAATGACATGCGTTGCCTGTTCAAAGTAAGCGCCTTCCTGCAAGCCACGCACAATACTGAAGTTTTCCCCTTCAGCACACTCGAGCTTGAGTTCAGGCGTTGAGGGCGAATTTGGCAATGCTTCAAGAAGTAGCGAAGGACCATTTGAGCCTTGCCCCTCGTCGAGCCAAGCGGGCTCGCGCGAAACAATTTCGAGCAAACGCGCAGCCGCGTAGAGTCCGTCATCAAAACCATACCATCGCTCTTTGAAAAACAGATGACCACTCATCTCGCCAGCTAAGG
>JALQWJ010000133.1 GCA_023258775.1 Burkholderiaceae bacterium
GAGTGAATAGCCGGCCTGATGAACTAAGATAGCAGCATCGCGGGCAAGCGTAGCCGGATTGCAGGAAACATAAACAATCCGGCTTGCTTTCATCGCATGCTGCGCAATCAACTCGCAGATCCGCTGAGCACCTTCCCGAGGTGGATCCAACAATATTTTGTCGAAAAAGCCGATGGCCTCCCATGCTTGATCGCTTAATGTGAAGAGATTGGCGGCTTCAAAGTTTGTTCGTTGTTCAAGACCTTGAGTTATGGCAACTGACTTCGCTCGCCCAACGAGTACCTCACTGCCCTCGATGCCGAGAATAAAATCCGCAACTCGGGCAAGCGCAAGACTGAAATTCCCAAGCCCACAGAATAAATCGAGCACACGGTCGCGCGAATCGAGCTTGAGGAGCCTTACGGCCTGGCGTACAAGGACTTCGTTCACCTGGTGATTAACCTGGGTGAAGTCCGTGGGACGAAAGGGAAAATCAAGGTCAAAATCTGCGAGTCGATATGAAAGCGAAGACGAGGTTGGATAGAGCAATTGAATTGAGTCTGGACCTTTCGATTGCAGCCAGATTTCTGCTTGATGCTGGCGTCCGAAGTCGCTGAGTGCTTTGAGGTCTGTTTCACTCGGTGGCTCCAGCACCCTAAAGACCAGCGCAAGGACTTCTGAACCCTGAGCCAACTCAATCTGCGGTACCCGTTGCCGAATACTTAGGGATTCGATTAACTGCTTCAGCTGCGGGATAAGCGCTGAGGATTTCGCGGTTAAGACCTCACAGCCGTCCATTTGGGCAACATAGCTTGATGCGCGCTCGTGAAAACCAACCAATACACCACCCTTTTTTGCTACATCACGCACACTTAAACGCGCTCGGTGGCGGTAGGCCCAGGCTGGGCCTGCAATCGGGGCAAGCATTGTTTGTGGTTTGATACGGGCCAAATGCCATAGCTGATCCTCGAGCACGCGTTGCTTAATCGCAAGCTGTGTGGAGGCATCCATGTGTTGCATGCTGCAACCGCCACAAATTCCAAAGTACCGGCACCGAGCTTGAACTCGTCCACTCGATGCGCGAAGAATGTTGATTGCCTCTGCGCGGTCGAATCTTGCACCTTGTTTGACAAGACGCGCCTGAACACGTTCACCCGGCAATGCATTTTCAACAAAAATCACTTTCCCTTCAGTTCTTGCAACACCCTGTCCCTCAAGGTCAACCGACTCAATTTCAAGTGTCAAGACAGGCATCGCCTCCGATGAACTTCGAGATCTGCCTCGCCCTCTAGCCATATTTAATGTCCTTCCCAAGCGCTTAAGAAATTCATCCACCGAGAATCGCTCTGGTTCCTTAGGAATGACTTTGCCATTTCAATATCGCTTTGGTATCTCTCACCTGAATAAATACCTCTCAACCGCTGAAAGCGGCACCACACAAGCCAGGTGTTGAGGACGTCGGTCAGACAGTAATGGCGAATATCGTCAATGCGTCCCTCACAAAATGCAGGCCAAACTTGTGCGCCGCTCATACCCTGTTTGCCAGGAAAACCGCAAAGCATTGCCACCTGATCGAGCGGTGCGAGTGCCCTACCGTTATAAAGGCTCATTAAATCCATCAAGTCGGTATGGCGTTGATGATAGCGACTGATATAGTTATTGAACTTAAAGTCACGGTCATCTTCACCCATGTCCCAATAACGCGGGGCAGCCAAGCCGTGAATCAATGCTCGATAGTGCAAGACTGGTAAATCAAACCCCGAACCGTTCCAGCTAACCAATTGCGGCGAGTACTTGTCGATGATGCGGAAGAAATCTCGAATAAGCTTTGCCTCATCACTGGCATCGTCGCCGAGACAACGCAGTTGAAGCACCTCGCCTGCTTCCCGCTCAGCGCGGAACAGACAGCCGATTGCGATGACACGCTGAAACTGCAGCGGCAGAAAGGACTTGCCAGTCTGGGCTTCTCGTTGTTGCAGCACGAAACTGACAAGTTCAAGGTCAGTCATCTTGTTCGCATCGTCGGGTAACTCTGACCATGCTTTACGGAGACCTGATGCGTCTGGAATTGTTTCCAGATCAAAGACTAAAACTGCCGACACAAATAGCCTGAAAGGCGATGAAAGCTTGCGGCTAGCGCTGCGGTAGTGCAGACCTTGGATCAACCGGTCTGCCGTTTCGTCGGAGTTCGAAGCCGAGCTGGGTTCTATCAGCGCCAGAATCGCCCATCTCCGCGATTTTCTGCCCTCTTTTGACCTGACTACCCTCTTGGACCAGCAAAGCCCTGTTGTGAGCGTACACCGATAGCAGTTCACCTTCATGACGAACGATCAACAAATTGCCATAGCCTTTCGGGCCCTGTCCGGCAAAAATGACCTTACCGTCACCGATTGCAAGAATTGGATCACCGGATTGACCTTCGATGCGAATTCCCCCCTTACCCCCACTGAAGGTGCTCACAGCTTTGCCATCTGCTGGCCAGATCCATTCGATATCGGTATTGACGGCAGGTTTGGCCGAATTAAGACTGTCCTGATCTTTTGTATCAGGACTGGTACTTGTCGTCCTCGAGTCTGAATTTGCTTTTTGATCATCGCGTTTCGCGTCGGTGGATTTGCTTTCCTGGGTAGACGACTGCCTCGAATCATTTGACTGAGCCGCCTGAGACGCTCGGGCACTCGCAACATCCGTCCGTGCATTCGCAGTTTCGGTGCGGCCACTGGAGCCATCTGAGCGGGTATTTGAGACTTCTGTACGGCCGCTGGAGCCATCTGAACGAGTATTTAAGACCTCTGTACGCCCACTTGGGATATCTGTGCGAGTACTTGAGATGATCTGCGGATTTCGTATTGGCTTTGCGCTGACGGTCGGACTTTGCGGCTCGGCAGTAGGCTTACTCGGTTCGCGCGGCGCTTGAATCGCCGGACTGACTTCAAGAGGACGCGGTATCGAACTTGGGGCCGGCGTCGTGCTGTTCGAGGCTGGTTTTGATTGCCCCACTGAGGAGACAATGACAACCGGGGGCACTTTGCTCGAACGATCAACAATGGGTGCCGGTACCCTAGGCGAAGAACAAGAAGCGAGCGCCAGGCTAAGGCTAAGAATGGCCGTACAAAAAAATCTTGGCAACAAGCCAAAGGCTGTGCTCGGCGCACCCACTTGTACGCTATTGAGCTGGCAAACCGTGTTGGTCATCGACTTAGATCAGCTTAAGGTGTTTAGTGAATCCTGAACTCATGATCGTGTGCCGTGAAGCAAAGGAACAAAGCGAACCGCATCAAGTTGGAGATGCTGAAAGTTACCATGTCCAAGACTAATAACCTGTTCGAGCACCTGACCACTCGGCGTTGATACTGGCGTTAACAGTATCCCGCCTGACTTAAGCTGCTGCATCCAGGCGTCGGGAATAGCATCGCCTGCGGCCGCTGCGATGATCGCATCGAAGGGAGCAGCTTGGTCCAGCCCTTTGAGACCGTCAGCAAAGATCATTCGAAGGTTAAAGCACTGCATGCCACGGAGATTCTTCTTGGCTAACAAGTGTAAGTCCTTGATTCTTTCAATAGAATAGACCTCACCAAACAAACGTGACAACAGCGCTGCTTGATAGCCGCATCCGGTACCGATTTCCATTATCTTCAAATGCTTACGATCAATTCCTGACAAATGTCTAAGGATTCTATCGATCATACGCCCGACCGTCGAGGGTCTAGAAATCGTTTGTTGATGCCCTATCGGAAGCGCAACATCCTCGTAAGCACGACTAGCAAAAGCTGGCTCAACGAAGCGATGACGTGGTACAGCACGCATGACTTCGACCAATGCGGCATCGAGTTGATGCGAATGCGCAAGCGTATCGATCAGACGAAATCGCGCCTTGTCTGAATCGAGCCCCAGGCCGCTCACTGCAGGCAGTTGGGCGGCTTGTGGAATTGATCGTCCGACTAACTCGGGCTTTTGAGCCATTGTTCAACGTCGTTGAGAAGACGATGCGCAGTTAGGTCGATATCCAACGGTGTGATCGACACCCGGCCTTGAGCGACTGCATAAAAATCAGTACCTGGTCCTGCATCCTTTGCAGCACCTGCAGGCCCGATCCACCAAATCGCCTCACCTCGGGGATTTTGCGCTGGTATGACCGGCTCAGCCATGTGTCGCTTTCCAAGCCTGGTAACGATAGGGTCCCGATTACCCTCGTCAATTTGTCCCGGAATATTTACGTTCAACAAGTAGGGCTTTTCAAGACCCTGATGATTGAGCGCCCTCTCAACGATTGAACCGGCAATCCTGGCGGCAGGCTCCAAGCCTTCAAACGAGCGCGGCTGAAGTGAAAAGGCAATCGCTGGCACGCCGAGCAGAAAGCCTTCCATGGCGGCGGCAACTGTCCCTGAGTAAATCGTGTCGTCTCCCATATTCGGACCGTTATTGATACCAGAAACCACCAATGCCGGCTTTTCATCAAGAAGTCCTGTGATGGCCATATGAACGCAATCGGTCGGGGTGCCATTGATAAAGTAGTAGCCACTGGGTGCTTTGCGAACCGTTAGTGGCGCATCGAGGGTGAGTGAATTCGAAGCACCGCTTCGATCTCGATCTGGGGCGACAACCGTGACCTTGCCGAAGGCCTGCATGGCCTGGGCAAGCGCAGCAAGTCCCGGCGAGAGGTAGCCGTCATCGTTCGATACAAGGATGTGCATTGGTTTACCCCTCTGTTGGCCAGTCTTTAATATAAGCTTTGAGCATGCGGTTCTCGAAACTTTGCGCATCAAGCACGGCCCGCGCGACGTCGTAAAAAGAGACTACCCCGAGCAAGACTTGAGCGTCCATCACAGGCACATACCGATCATGATGCTCGAGCATCATCTTGCGTAGATAATTGACATCCATGTCAGGGCTGGCAATTCTAGGCTTTGGCTCCATGACTTCCGACGCTTTGATCAAGGACATGGTTGGCGTTGGTCCGACGCGATGCTCGCGTTGCCTTTGTGCCAACACTCGTAAGACCTCGCGAAAAGAAAGCATGCCAGCGAGGCGCCCTTGGTCCATTACAACCAGTGAACCGATATCCAGGTCAGCCATCACCGTCACGCACTCAGAAAGCAGCGTCTCAGGACCAACGGTAAAAAGCGCTGTGCCTTTTACCCTCAAAATATCGCGTACCAACATGACTAAGTGGACCTAT
>JALQWJ010000134.1:0-468 GCA_023258775.1 Burkholderiaceae bacterium
CTTCGAGGCCGGCCATGGTAAGTGCATCGGCAAGCTCATGGCTTGTCCAGTCTGGATTCACGTAATGTCGAAGCCACTGTTCTGAAAATTTCATAACACCCTCAAAAAACCATGAATTCAGCTTAACGATCAAACTGCTTTAAAAATCTAAGATCGTTTTCGAAAAACAAACGAAGATCGGATACGCCATAGCGCAGCATCGCCAAGCGTTCAACCCCTGAACCGAAGGCAAAACCAATAAAGCGCTCCGGGTCCAGACCAACATTGCGGACAACCTGAGGATGAACCTGGCCAGAGCCCGACACTTCAAGCCAGCGATCCTTGAGCGGTCCTGATCCAAAACGCATATCAATTTCAGCTGAAGGCTCTGTGAAAGGGAAATATGAGGGACGAAAGCGCACATCGATATCGTCTTGCTCGAAGAACTGGCGCAAGAACATCGTGTACACACTCTTTAGATCAGCAAAG
>JALQWJ010000134.1:478-5152 GCA_023258775.1 Burkholderiaceae bacterium
AAGCTAATGTCCTCGTCAAGCCACAAGCCCTCGAACTGATGAAACATCGGTGAGTGTGTGGCATCAGAGTCAACGCGATAAGTCTTACCAGGCGCAATGACGCGAATGGGCGGCTTATGCTGTCGCGCGTATCGAATCTGCATCGGCGAGGTATGTGTTCGCAAAAGCAGTCCACCCTCGACATAAAAGGTGTCGTGCATCGAACGCGCTGGATGATCCTGAGGCGTATTTAATGCGGTGAAATTATAGAAATCATCTTCGATTTCTGGACCGTCAGCAACATCAAAGCCTATCGAGCGGAAAATCGTCTCGATACGAGCAATCGTGAGCGTTATCGGATGTAGACCACCATCCTCACGCCCTCTTCCTGGCAAGGTCACATCGATCGAATCTTTTTCAAGTTGGGTATTTAAATGTTGCTCCGCAAGCGCTCTTTCTCTCGATTTCCAGGCATTCTCGATCGATTGCTTCGCTACATTAAGACTGCGCCCAAGCTCCGTGCGAGCCTGCGTGTCAAGCCCTGCAAGGCCTTTCATCATGGCGGTTAAACGCCCGTCTCGACCCAAAAATCGTGCCTTAACATTGGCAAGTTGTGCGGCGTCTTCACAGCATGAAAAGTCCTCGCTTGCTTGCTCGATCATTGCTGCGATTGAAACCGCGTCCGGTAAAGCATTCATCGGTCAATTCCTTGGGTTGAAGGGCGAGCTTGCGCGATGTTGGGTATATCAACCGTCTCATCGCAACAAAAAGGGCCTTCCGAACAAACAGAAGGCCCCCTCTCATGACTGGGTCAATGTGAATCAGGCAGCGATGGTTGATCTCACCTGCGCCACGATGGAGGCAAAAGCCGCCTTGTCGCGCACTGCCAAATCAGCCAGGACTTTACGATCCAGTCCAATCGAAGCTTTATTCAAACCGTGAATAAATGCCGAGTAGGTCATGCCATGTTCACGAACCGCAGCGTTAATCCTTGCGATCCAAAGCGCACGAAATACGCGTTTGCGATTACGGCGATCGCGGTAGGCGTATTGTCCGGCGCGCATAACCGCCTGTTTGGCGATGCGGTAAACATTCCCGCGACGACCACGGTAGCCTTTAGCAGCAGCAAGTACTTTTTTGTGACGTGCTCGCGCCGTCACACCACGTTTAACTCGAGGCATTTGCGGACTCCTTTATGCGTAGGGAAGCATTGCACGTACATGCGCAATATCAACCGCCATAACCTCTGCGGATCCACGCAACTGTCGCTTGTTCTTCGTTGTTTTCTTGGTGAGGATGTGGCGCTTGAAAGCTTGTCCGCGTTTGATCGAACCGCCTGGACGCACACGAAAGCGCTTGGCCGCGCCCCGCTTGGTTTTCATTTTGGGCATGATTGCTCCATCTTCTTAACGATCCAAGGTGTGCTTTGACATGCGTTGCAAAAAGCCTCGCATAACAACGCCCTTTTAAGACCCTGACCGCGTCTTTTTGTCGGGCTCAGCGAACTGAACCCAGGCAACCCATAAGTATACGCTAAAACGCTTACTTTTTGCGCTTGGGTGCGATAACCATCACCATTTGACGGCCCTCAAGTTTGGGCATCGCTTCGACCTGACCGTGCTGATCTAGATCGGTCCGGATACGTTCGAGGAGACGGACACCAAACTCCTGGTGGGCCATTTCACGACCTCGGAAACGCATCGTGATTTTCGCTTTGTCGCCTTCTTCGAGGAATCGAATCAGGTTACGCAACTTGACCATGTAATCACCGTCATCGGTGCCAGGCCTGAATTTGATCTCTTTGACTTGAATCGTCTTTTGCTTGGACTTTGCCTCTGCTGCTCGTTTCTGTTCCTGATAGCGAAACTTGCCATAGTCCATCAACTTTACGACGGGTGGTGAAGCCTGAGCAGCAATTTCCACCAGATCGACTGCGGCCTCGTCGGCCATTCGGAGCGCTTCTTGGATTCGGACGATACCGAGCGCTTCATTATCCTTCCCGATCAAACGGACTTCGGGAACCGTTATTTCACCGTTAATACGATGGGTACGTTCAGTAGCGATGCTTGCTTCTCCGGTTCTTGTTGATCTTTGTCTCGATGATTAAGCCTGATTAGGCGTTAAACAACTTTTGCCAAGGCGCTTGATCGCTTGCTTGTTACATCGTCGCCAAGCAAATCGATGAAGGACTCGACCGCCATGACACCGAGGTCAACGCCACCTCTCGCACGCACCGACACTAGTCCAGCCTGACGCTCTTTCTCGCCAACTACGAGCAAATAGGGGATCTTTTGCAGGCTATTCTCGCGGATTTTATAGTTGATCTTTTCGTTCCGCAAATCGGATTCAACTCTAAATCCTTGTTTTTTCAGCCTTTGCGCAACATTGTCCGCGTATGAAGCTTGGACCTCAGTAATACTCATCACAACACATTGGACCGGAGCCAACCACATTGGCAGTGCGCCGGCGTGATGTTCGATCAAGATACCAATAAAGCGCTCCATCGAGCCAACAATGGCTCTGTGCAGCATAACGGGGTGCTTTCTTGTGTTGTCGATATCAACAAACTCGGCACCCAAGCGCATCGGCATATTGAAATCTACCTGCATCGTGCCACACTGCCAAATACGTCCAAGCGCGTCTTTCAGGGAGTACTCGATCTTCGGACCGTAAAAGGCGCCATCGCCTTCGCTCACCATAAAGGTAACACCTGAAGCAGTAAGCGAGTTTGCAAGTGCGGCTTCGGCTTTGTCCCAAAGTGCATCACTGCCAACGCGTTTCACAGGTCGCGTTGCGAGCTTGTAAATGATTTGATCAAAGCCAAAATCGGCATACACCGACTGTAGGAGACGCGTGTAGTTGGCACATTCCTGTTGAATTTGATCTTCGGTACAGAAAATATGACCATCGTCTTGAACAAAACCGCGCACACGCATAATCCCGTGCAAAGCACCAGAGGGCTCATTACGATGACAGGCACCGAATTCGCCATAGCGCAAGGGTAAGTCCCGGTAGCTGCGTAAGCCAGCGTTATAGACCTGAACATGGCCTGGGCAATTCATCGGTTTGACCGCATAGTCACGGTTTTCCGAGGCGGTTGTGAACATGGCGTCTTTGTAATTTTCCCAATGACCCGAGCGCTCCCAAAGCGAACGATCAAGAACTTGCGGACAACGGATCTCCTGGTAACCGTTGTCCTGATAAATCCGACGCATGTACTGCTCGACCTGCTGCCAGACCGCAAAGCCACGCGGATGCCAAAACACCATCCCCGGCGCATCGTCTTGCAGATGGAACAAATCGAGTTCTCGACCAAGGCGGCGATGATCTCGCTTTTCAGCCTCGGCAAGCATGTGCAAATAAGCATCTTGATCGGTCTGATTGACCCAGGCCGTACCATAGATACGCTGCAACATTTCATTGCGATGGTCGCCACGCCAGTATGCACCGGCGACCTTCATCAATTTGAAAACCTTCAATTTACCGGTCGATGGCACATGCGGCCCGCGGCACAAGTCGATAAAGTCGCCCTCGCGGTAGAGTGAAATTATTTGATCCGCTGGAATGCTCTGGATAATTTCAGCCTTGTAGTGCTCGCCTTGTGCCCGGAAAAAATCGACAGCGTCGTCACGCTTCCAGGCTTCGCGGTGCACGGCTTCATCGAGCGCTGCCAACTCATGCATCCGTGCCTCAATCGCGCTTAGATCCTCGGGCGTAAAGGCACGATCATAGGAAAAATCATAATAAAAGCCGTTTTCTATCACGGGACCAATCGTGACCTGCGCCTGCGGAAATAATTGCTTTACCGCGTAGGCCAACAAGTGTGCTGTTGAGTGTCGGATAAGCTCAAGTCCCTCAGGGTCTTTACCCGTAACGACCGAAACACTTGCGTTGTCCGCAATCAGGTAACTGGTATCAACAAGTTCCCCGTTGACCCGGCCGGCAAGGGCTGCTTTCGCAAGACCTGGTCCGATCGATTGGGCAAATTCAGCGACGGTAAGAGGCTGGGAAAACTGACGCTCGGAACCGTCAGGCAAGCGAACTTGAATCATGCGTTTGGGCCGTTTAACAGAGCGAAGACATGAGAACGTTGGGCGTTTGGTAGGCGGTATTGGACTCGAACCAACGACCTTTGCGATGTCAACGCAACGCTCTAACCAGCTGAGCTAACCGCCTGTAGAACCGGGGGCGTTTAGCAAGGCTGAACGTCCCGTCTGTAAGCATATGAGCAAACGATGAAAGCAGACTCATTGCTTACGTATTCAGCCCTCGATCATAGCATAGGGACCTTGCGCTGAACCCGTGCAAGCCACCAAATCGGCAGAAGGCCGATCGCAACCATTAAGAGACAAGGCCATGCGGCTTCGCCAAGACGCTCATCAGAGGCAAACTGATAGGCCACGACGGCGAGGGTGTCAAAGTTAAAAGGTCGCAGCACCAAGGTGGCAGGAAGCTCCTTAAGTGCATCAACAAAGACCAGCAGGGCGCAGGCTGTTACGGTGGGTTTAAGGAGTGGCCAATGGACACGGCGCAAAACCTGCCAGGAGCTATGTCCGAGCGATTGAGCACTTTGATCCATCGACGGTGAAATTCGCTTAAGCGATGCCTCAATACCTTGAAAGCCAACCGAGAAAAATCGAACGCCATAGGCGTAGACCAGAAGCAAAAGTCCCAACAAAAGTCCTTGACCAATCC
>JALQWJ010000135.1 GCA_023258775.1 Burkholderiaceae bacterium
GCGCGTTTGCCCGCGCAAGATCACGCTGCGCGGTTAGTGTTTGTAGCCGGGCTTGCATCATATCGATCTTTGTCGCTACACCAGCTGATTGCCCTCGCGTTGACGACTCATTGAGGACCTTCAGGGCTTGAAGTAGCCTCGCCTGCGCTGCCGCATCGACTCTGGCTGCTTCGAGTGTTCGCCAATCTCGATCGATTTGAAGGTTTAAACGATTCATCGCTGCCTCCAAATCGCTTTGTACTCGCCTAAGGTTAGCCTGAGCCTGCCTAATGCCCGACTCCACCGCACCGCCCGCATAGAGAGGGATTGACACCTGAACACCGACTTGTGCGCTTCGATAGGTAGTGCCGACGGTATTGTCCATGGCGCTTGTGGATCTTGATCGCGCAGCATAAAGGTCAGCAATGGGAAGGTGATCGGCAGAAACCTTTTTGAGCTCTTCTGTCGCTGCTATGACAGCCGCTTTTTGGGCGCGTATCACTGGACTCTGATCTCGTGCAAGTTGTTGAAACGATGCCAAAGTATGCTGACTTATCGCTAGAAGCTCTGCGGTTTGATCGCGCCATATGATCGATGAGTTATCGATTAGAGAACGATTTATGCTTAGGCTTTCAGAGCCTTTTGCGACTGACTCCGAGGCGGTTTGCGATGCTCTCCCACTAAATCCAAGTCGGCCGGTAATCTGCGCCCAGCTAAGCTTGGCATTCTCAAGGCTGAGTCTTGTTTCCGCTAGTTGCGTTTGAGCTTGCGCGATCCGCGCTTGGGCTACCTCCACATCAACTCTGGTTGCATCGCCAGCACGAAATTGCCTGCTAGCTGATTCGGCGATTTCCTGCTGAATCGATATGATTTCTTCGGCGATATGGAATGAATGTTGTGCGGCAGCCCACTCAGCGTGTACGCCCAGCAGCCTTAAACCAAGATCTTGCTTGGCTCCTTGGAGAATCAGTTCGGCATACAGAGCCTGCGCTTTACTTTGCGCCAGACTCGCCCAGGCTCTCGGCCTAAACAGGGCCTGCCTAATCTGTAGGCTTGCGCTAAGTGAAGGGTAGTTTTCGAAGCTACGGTCGATAGGTCCAAGCGCTGTTTGACTTCTTGAATCGGTGTCGTTAATTGATCGTTGAAGATTGGCTGAGACCTGAGGCAATAGACTTGCTCGAGCTTGTTCCTGTGCCTCGAGTCCAGCGTCACGCTGTGCGATCGCGCTTTGAAACTCTGGATCGAACTGCATGGCAGCGACAAAATCGCTGCTAAGTCGACTTTGAGGCGATGCGTGTGCAAGGTCTTGGATCGATATAATAAGCAGTATTAGCGCCCCAAAGCGTCTTAGAGTCAAACCCTCAAATGGCTTGAAAAGTCTGTTAACCAGGGTGGCGCTTTGCTTGATGTCTGAACTGCAAAGCGCTTCAGGCGTGGGAATGAATGCAGGCACGCTCAACGCTCCTTTAGCCCACGTGCCATGCGATCTTCGATCGGCTTGAAAAGGTAATTGAGTAAGCTACGCTCGCCGGTGACAAGTATGACGTCGACAGGCATCCCGGCATGGAGTTCAACATCGCCAAGCATCTTTAATTGGTCGGGCGGCAGTTCGATGCGCGCAAGATAATAGGGCATACCTTGGGGCGTTTGTAATAGATCCGCCGAGATCGATATGAGTTTTCCATCAACAACCGGCGTCTTCCTTGGGTTGAGCGCGGTGAACATGAGTTTGGCAGGAACGCCCGCCTTAATCCGTTCAATCAAATGCGGTTGAACCTGAGCCTCAATAAGCATTTGCTCGTTGCTTGGAATCACATCGAGGATACGACTTGCGGCGGGCAACACGGCGCCTCGAGTTGTGATGTTAAGCCCGACGACGGCACCGTCTGCTGGAGACCTGACTTCGGTTCGCTTTAGTTCGTCGTCGAGCGCAATGAGGCGTTCAGACTGAGCCCGAGCCTCTTTGCTTACTTCGGAGAGCTGAGCTTCTACTTCTTTGCGGTACTCTTGTTCACGCTGTGCAATACGAAGTTTGGCCTCTGCAATCTGATTGCCAATGCGTGCGAGTGAGGAGACTCCATCGGCAAAGGCCGCACGAGCATTAGCAAGCTGGCGCTCTAGTTCCTGATGACGATTCCGCGCGAAAAGTCCATCTTGTACCAACGGTGCCAAAGACTCAACTTCACGCTGAAGTGTTTGGACTTGAAGCCCACGTTGTGATTGAACTTCCTCAAGACCTCTGGCTTGTGCCTGAAGTCCTGCAATCGATTCCCGGTAGGCCCCGAGCTCACTTGCCAGGGCTTTGCGCCTCGCGACGAAGAGCTGTCGCTGAGAGTTCAAAATCAAGGAAACTGCAGGCTGTGTTTCGCGTTGAATCAAGTCGGCAGGAAAGCTGATCTGTTCTTTGAATTGCTGCTCGGCCAGCAGCCGGTGCTCCGTTGCCCTGGCCGTTAAGTAAAGCGAATCGGCCATTTCTCGTTGCGCACGCGCTTGCGTTGGATCCATGGTCACAAGGATTTGATCCGCCTTGACTAAGTCACCCTCTCTGACATGGATTTCCTTGACAACGCCAGGACTACTATTTTGAACGGTCTTGCGCTTTGAATCGACAATCAAAGTGCCGACAGCGTGTGCTCCTTCATCGAGTGGGGCGAGTGCAGCCCAGGCAAGAAATCCCCCAACGCCAAGCACAATGACGGCAAGGCCAATTCTCAGCGGCGAACGAAAGTCGCGAGGGGCATCTGTCCCGGTACGAGTTTGGGGGTCAATGCCTTCAGCGCCTAGCAGGACCGGTCTGTTAGGAACTTCCTTAGCGGTAGCCTCGATAGTCACCGTTTGATCTTGCTTAGCCATTTGAGGAGCCTCCCCTCAAAGCATGCTGCGATGCTTCGGCCTGTGCGGCTTGGCCCTGGGCTTGAAGTTGTTGTTGTTTTTGTGCCGCTTCTTGGAGCGCTTGAAGGACTTGTTGCCTCGGCCCATGCATGTGCACCATGCCTTCTCGAAGCACCATGAGCGAGTCTGCAATACCGACAATACTCGTTCGATGGGTGATCAATACAACGCTTCGACCTTCAGACTTGGCTTGCTGAACAGCTCGAACCAGCGCATGCTCACCGGCGTCGTCAAGATTCGAATTCGGTTCATCGAGGACCAGCAAGGCGGGATCGCCGTAAAGCGCTCTCGCTAAAGCGATTCGCTGGCGCTGTCCGCCAGAAAGCGCAGACCCAGAGTCTCCAATGGCTGTATCGTAGCCCTTTGGGAAGCGAAGAATCATCTCGTGCATCCCAGCCTTCGTCGCAGCAGCAATGACTTTCTGGGAATCTATGTCGCCGAACCGGGCAATATTTTCTGCGATCGTACCGTCAAATAGCTCAATATCCTGGGGTAAATAGCCAATCCAAGGCCCTAATTCTTCTTTATTCCACAAGAAAATGTCGGCGCCGTCGAGTCTTACTTTGCCAGCCTGTGCGGGCCAGACGCCAACCATTAAGCGGGCCAGGGTGCTTTTACCAGATGCTGAGGGTCCAACCACAACGAGCACTTCACCGGGCTTGAGGCCAAAATTCACGCCCTTTATTACCGGGGATTGCGCCCCAGGCGGGGTTGCGATGGCGTTTTCGACGGTTAACAGCCCCTTTGGTTTGGGCAGGGACATGCCGGGAATTCTCGCTGGAAAGTCTTCAAGAAGCTGTGAAAGCCGCTCGTAAGAAGTGCGCGCACTAGAAAACTGCTTCCAACTCGCAACCGCTAAATCGACCGGCGCCAGTGCTCGACCTGCCAGAATCGACGCGGCTATCATGACGCCCGGGGAGGCAAGGTTCTCGAGCACTAACAGAGCGCCAATGCCCAGCACCGCCGATTGCATAGTTAGCCGCCAAAACTTGATCGCAGCGCTGATTACCCCTGCTCGATCCGATGCCTCCGATTGCTTTTGTAAGAGCTTATCCTGCATCGCCTTCCAGCGGCTGCGCAAGGCAGGTAGCATCCCCATCGCTTCGATGACTTCAGCATTGCGCAAATTGCTTGTGGCGAAACCCGAACCGCCGACGGCTGCGCGGTTCGCCTCGGCCAAGCCTTCCTTGGTCAAACGCTCGTTGAGCCAAGCCAGTACAAAGCTAACGACCGCCCCAAATAGAACAAAACCACCCAAGACCGGATGGAAAAAATAGACGACCGCAATGTAGATAGGCACCCATGGCATATCAAAAAAAGCAAATAAACCGTTGCCTGTAACAAACTGGCGTACTTGAGTGAGATCGTTCATCGCGGCCCCTGCCGCGCCCGTTCGGCCACGAAGATTTCGCTCAAATGATGCGGTGAAGACCCGCGGAGACAATATATCGTCGACCTGGTTACCCAGTCGTACCAAAACCTGTGATCGAATTTGTTCGATCCACGCCATGACTGCGTAGGCTCCTAAGACAATCAGCGAGAGCATGACAAGCGTGGTTTCGTTATGGCTATTGAGTACCCTGTCATAAACCTGCATCATGTAAATTGAAGGGGCGAGATAAAGTAGATTGATCGCTCCAGAAAACCCTCCAACGGTCCAAAAGACGCCTTTGTAGCGCCCTAAGACCTCCAGGATTTCACTTCGTTGTCCCCCTGGCCGGGGTGGGCGTTGATTAGCTTGCATAAGTCCTTGATTTTCGCATAGTTCCACCTCATGTTTTTACTCGCATCAGACGTGGGATACTCCGGCTTCTAACGAAGCAGTGAGCATGGAACATGGTTATCGAACCCTCGATCTTCAAGGCCTACGATATACGTGGTGTGACGAATCGCACATTTACGCCCGATGTATTGCAGGCTATCGGCTATCAGTTGGGATTGCTTACTTTGGCCGCCGGAAAGTCGGCTTTTGTGATCGGACGCGATGGCCGCTTATCGGGCCTAGCGCTTTCCAAAGCGCTTGCTGAAGGTTTATCGGCGGCTGGTGTTGATGTGATGGATATTGGTCAGGTCACCACGCCGATGCTTTATTTCGCGACTTATGAACTCGGGACGGGTTCGGGTGCGGCCGTCACCGGATCTCACAATCCGCCTGAATATAACGGTTTAAAAATGATGGTGGGTGGCGATACCTTATACGGCGAGGCTATCCAGGACTTAT
>JALQWJ010000136.1 GCA_023258775.1 Burkholderiaceae bacterium
GGTGCATTATCGGCTCGCTTTATTTTGGCGCTTGGGTTTTGACAAGGGTTTTCGCATATGAAAATCATAATGAATACGATAATGGGATCGGTCTAAAATTCTTCCATCAGGACCGAGCTTGCTTCGATGAGCCTTGAAAGGAATGATCAAGGCATCGCGAACGCCAAACACAGCATCTGAATCAATATAACGATCGCCTTCTTCAAATACATGGGTGATCAGACGATCAAAGCCTTTGGCCTCTATCATGAAGTGCACATGAGCAGGACGCATCGGGTGCCGTTTAGATGCCTTGAGCAAGCTTCCAACCGGGCCATCGGTAGGCACTGGATAGCTGGTTGGTTTAATGCTCCAGCAGTGAAATCGACCCTCGCCATCGGTATTAAAAACCCCTCGCAATTGCATCGCACCACCTAGCGCGGGCTTTTGAACATCGTATTCTCCTTGTGGGTCAGCATGCCAGATATCCACTCGCGCATTTGCAATTGGTCGGCCGCGACTATCACTAACTGTTCCAGAAATAAAAAGTGGTTTGCCTTTAATCCCTTGGGCGATATCTGCACCCAAAGGAAATATCGGCGTACTTTCTCGGTGAAAAGGACCGAGCACGGTTTGTTCTGTTTCCTGACCCTGGCTCGGGTGATTCATTTGTGTCACCAAAGTTGATAAGCCTAACGTATCAGAAAGTAGAATAAATTCCTGTCGAGAAGCGCTACAGGTTTGCCCGGTTTTTGTTAGGAAGTCAATTGCGAAAGCCCATTCCTCTTCGGTCAGTTGAACCTCTTTTGCAAAGGCGTGCAGATGGGTGACCAGACTCGCCATAACACTTTTAAATCGATCTGATCGAGCCGATTGCATCCTCTCAATCACCGCTGCGGTGACCGCATCCGGACTGAGATTACGCGTTGAAGCTTTCGATGCTGTTTTGACTTGAGTCTTTTTCATTTTGCTGTCCACCCTCCGTCGATGACGAGTTCAGTTCCAGTCATAAATGCTGAATCATCGGAGGCAAGAAAGCGTATGCCTCGTGCGATTTCCTCAGCCTGCCCAATGCGTGCCATGGGATGTCCGGCACTCATGTGTTCACGAATCTGTTCGGAGTTAAGGCCTTTGGCAGCAAGTGCCTGGGCGACTTCGCCAGCCATATCGGTATCAATAATGCCAGGGTGTACCGAATTGCTGCGAATCCGATAACCAAGTTGCGCCATTTCTAGTGCAAGCGATTTGCTGAACAATCGCACCGCGCCCTTGGTCATCGAGTAAAGACTGCTGGTGGGCGAACCAACCAAACCCGCAATCGATGAGAGGTGAATCATCGAGGCCCAGGGACCATCAGGCCTACGTTGTTTCATGTGGCCTATTGCGAATTGGGCACCGAGTACCACCCCGCGTATGTTGACCTGCATCAGTTGGTCGAGTAGTTCGTCGCTCGCTTCTTCAACTTTTCCAAAGCGATAAATGCCAGCGTTGTTGACCAAAACATCAAGGAGCCCGAATCGAGATTCGATCTCGGGCATTAATGCCTCCCAATCCTCGCGCCTGGTCACATCAAGTGAAAAAAAATCACAGCTTGCCCCTAAGCTTTTCATCGCATGCAGTAATTCTTCTGCGCCCCTGCTATGCGCATCGCTTGCGATGACTGTTGCCCCGCCCGCTGCTAGCGCTTTGCAGGTTGCCGCGCCAATGCCGCCAAGGGCGCCCGTCACCAATGCGATTTGACCGTCTAGACGACTTCCAGCACTTGGAAAGCTCATGCTTATTCTCCTTGGATGTCTTGCATAAAGGCTTGCTGCATGTGGGCAAAGCTTTCGCCACGCATCCAGCGCTGAAGATCGGCAGCGCTTGCTTGGGGCAGTGTGTAGTGCGCTGGGCTGCCTTGCTTATGAAGCTCTGCATAGGCTTGATAAAGCGCTTGCATCGCAATCGCGTAGGCATGGTGTCCGGTAATGCGCCAGCGCACGCGATGCGCCGCCAATCGTTCGGCATCGAGCGCTGCTGGAACCGGACCGCAAAATAGCGGCAATGCGGTAGCCCTGGCAATGGCAGCGAGCTGTGATTCGTCTTGCAGTCCGATCACCATTAATGCGTCAACGCCACATTGCTCAAAGCTCTGTAATCGATAAATTGTCTCTTCGAGACCTTCGATTCTGAGGCATGAGGTTCGTCCCACGATCACAGTGTGAGCCCTGGCCCGAGCATGGAGGGCTGCGCGCATTTTCGCGGTTGCCTCAGCTCTGCTTATCAACGCCTCCTTGCCTCTCGAGCCAAAGGCAGCGGGCAGGGCAGTGTCTTCGATGGTAATTCCATGGGCCCCAGCGTGTTCTAGTTCTTCAACGGTTCGAACGACATTGAGCGGATTACCAAAGCCATGATCAGCGTCAACAACAAGGCTGATTGGACTCGCCCGACAAATGGTTCGGACGCATTGAGCAAGTTCGGTGAGCGTTAGAACGATCCAGTCGGGTGCGGCAAGCTGCACATGCGAGGCAATCGAGCCCGCCAAGATACCGGTATGAAAGCCTACTTCGGTGGCAATACGCGCCGAGACCGCATCAAAAACAGTTGCTGGGGTGTGACAGACTGAGCCCTGCAAGGCCTCACGAATGGTAAAGGCATTGAGGTTGGCAGGACTTGGAAGATTGGCGCTTGTGCTGGGATTTGTCATATTGTGTGCTCAAGTTAGTTGCCATGACTCTACCAGTGCAAGCTGCAGCGCGTCATCCTTTGTGTTTAAGGACCGAGCAAGCGGGGGCGTCGTTGTTCCGTTTCCAGTTTCAGAAAGTCAGCAGGCACGCGCATCAGTTCAGGCTCGGGCTCGTCGCGTTTGATGTTGAAGACCCGCAAGAATCGCTCACCAAAGCGCGGATCACGGTCGTATATCGAGACGGGTATCATGAGTTCTGGGCTGAGCCAGACTTCCCGGGTGATCACAAGCGCTTTTTCATTGCCCATACGACCTGCTTCAATCGTCCATGTCGTGAGTTCACCTTGTACTTGAATGCCTTCGTAGCCGCGTTGTCCTAAATCACTGCGCTGGCCAGCGCCGCGTTCTTCCAAGCGATGAAGCATCAGTGATCTTGCGGCTTCTCGTTGCTCGTGGTCGAGAACCATTGCTGCCGGGCCCTGGCGGTCAAGCCTGCGTGCGCGGCGACGTTCGGGCTCCATCACCCAAAACTCACGGATCGTTGGGTCACGGAGGAACACCATTGTTTTAGTACCGCGTTCAAACTCCTGCCTTAATCGGCCCTCGGTATCGCGACAGGTTCTTGAGCGGCTTTGCAGGTTGATGCGATTGCCATCGGGAAGTTGTTGTTGTATCCCGTGAACAGCCTCTGCGCAAAATGGCGCACCACGAACAACACGCAGGCGAGATGGGTCGAGTCGATGTATGTCATGAGGGATGTGCGCGGCACTCGCTGGTGTTACCGTTGCTTGCGCAGATGCTGCTTGTGACGATGCTGTTTGCAGCGCGGCTTCTTGCGAGGTTGCTGTTTGCGATATAGCCGCTTGCCCCAGCAGCAATGGAACCATAAAGTAGACAAATGCAAAGACTTGGTATGAGTATCGTTTAGCCATCGCAACTAGATGCTGGCACAAGCGGCTTAGATCGTTCATAAAAAATCGCTTCCAATGAGAATCAGTCGGCAAGCCGAATTGCAAGAATTTGACCGTTATGATTAGCGATCCATTGAGTCCGATGACTTGCGCTGACATCGCTACTACTTTGTAATGTTCCAATAAATGGGACGCCCAATAGGGCAAGAGACTCGACACCTAAGGCTAGTGATTCGGCCCCAGACACATTTGCCGCTGTTGTTGCAGTCGGCCTTCCAGCATCGGGGTGCAGCGATTTGACTGACCATGTCATCGGGTGATGTCGTGATTGTGCGATTTGTAGCGGTTTTACCGATGTCACCATGTTTGTGCTGAAAGCAATCCACAAGTAGGCAAAGGTGCAACATGCAGTCGTGCTCACCAGACGAATGAGCGATGAAGCTTCAAGTCGCCGTGCTTGGGCTGTACTTAAATTTATGTATTTTCTTAATAACAACTGAATGCTGATTCGCCACCAAAGCCAGGGCGGTGGTGTTTGCGCGTCCAAATCATCGACGAGCGCTTGTCGTAACATCGACCAGGTTCGCAATCGGTTAGCGAGGTCCTGGGGACCTGAATGTCCGATGGTGCTTGCATACGAATTGACAGCGGCACTGGCGGGCTCGATTGTTGCGCCATGGGTATACGAATTGAGCTGCTTTTTCATTGAGATGATGGATCCTGTTGGTTGGCCGGGTTCTTGGCCTTTATAGATGGCGAAATTGCTTCGGCAAGTCGCAAACGTGCGCGATGCAGCCTCGTTCTCAAGGTATTGAGTTCAACGCCTGCAATGCTTGCAGCTTCTGCATAGCTGCGCTCTTGGATGTCGACAAGCAATAGCGCTTCGCGGAAAACAAAAGGCAGGGCTTCAATCGCGGCCCACAGCGCATGATTACTTGCCTTGCTTTCAAGTGCATGAAGCGGTCCTTCTTCACTGACGCGTTCTGGTTGAAGATTGTCAAGTTCATCGTTGACCTCGCTTGCAACTTCTCGACCCTGGCGGCGCCACTGGGCAAGTAGTCCGTGCCTTGCTATACCGGCCAAATAGCCACCTAAGCTTCCTCGCTGGGGATCAAAGGCCCTGGGTTGCTGGGCAAGACTCATGAAGGCGTCTTGTAATGCGTCCGAGGCAGCCTCCTGACTCGCACCAAGCGCAAGCAGGTAGCGATAAAGCGGGCCGCTATGGCGGCGATAAATCGGCTCTAAGCCTTGCATGCGCCCTTCACACAGCAAGGCGAGTCCTTGTGAATCCTCTGCAGGCTGGTCAGCGCTCACCATGTGATGGTGTCGAGGGGCTGAAAAAGTTCCCGTGACAATCAGTTCCCGTGTCGATTAGTTCCCGTGACAATCAGTCCCCGTGACGATCAGTAAATACCCATAGCCAAGCCCGCGCCAATTTGTAGGCCTAGTTCCCTACAGGGGGAGAGACTCGAGGCAGGTAATTGTTTTGGG
>JALQWJ010000137.1 GCA_023258775.1 Burkholderiaceae bacterium
ATGAGCCAAAGCGATAGTTGTATTTTTTGTCGGATTGCTGCTGGCGAAATCCCCAGCAAGAAAGTGTATGAAGACGAGGACATGCTCGCCTTCCACGACATTCATCCCGCTGCACCGATACATTTTCTAATCATTCCCAAAAAGCATCTCGTCAACCTCTACGATGCCGACATCAAAGAACAAGCATTGCTCGGGAAAATGATGGGTATGGCTGGGCAACTGGCACGCGAGCAAGGTTCGGTCGATGGTTTTCGGGTGGTAATCAACAATGGGCGTGTGGGAAGACAGGAGGTGTATCATCTTCACATCCACATCATGGGCGGTCCCGAGCCTCTAGGCTCCCGTGGCCCCGCGCCCCTCAAGGAGTAAGTATGGGCTCGTTTAGCATTTGGCACTGGCTGATCGTCTTAGTGATCATCCTTTTGGTTTTCGGTACAAAAAAGCTTCGTAATCTTGGCTCTGACCTCGGTGGTGCGGTTAAGGGCTTTAAAGACGGTATCAAAGAAGGCGCAGGTTCAGGTACCGCCGAAACAAGCGCCACAAGCGCTACCCCAGCAGTCGGCCAATCGCCGGTTCAAGCTGCGCCATCAGCTCAGCAAAGTGCAGCAAAAACCATCGATGTGGATGTAAAAGAGCGGCACTGAGTTCGCGCGCCATGCGCATGGCAGCGCCCTAGGCCTTGCCACCGTGAACCTGGTTCGGCCCCTGCCACCCGCCACCTGAAGCCTTTCGCCCATCATGTTCGATATCGGATTCAGCGAAATGCTCATGATCGCGGTGATTGCGCTCGTCGTGCTCGGTCCTGAGCGATTGCCGAGGGTTGCTCGTCAGGTCGGTCAGTGGACTGGCAAGCTTCAGCGCTACGTGAGCGAAGTTAAAAGTGATATCAACCGACAAATGGAGCTTGAGGAGTTGCGCCGCCTCAAGACACAGGTGCAAGACGCTGCGCAGGCCATCGAGTCCAGCGTTAATGAGGCGGTGACGGGCGCCCAGGCCGAGTTGCAGTCGATAGGCGCTGAGGTCGGCCTTAATGAGGCGCCTACCGATTGGGACTCTGTTTACGCTGTGCGACGCATGCGCGATCGGATTAAGGACCGTCGTATTGAACGTGAGAAACTGCTAGGCCGTAAAAGGCCGCGGCGCAACTTTTATCGCTAAGCATGCAAGAAGAAAGTTTCATGTCTCACCTCACCGAGTTGCGCGACCGCGTGGTCCGTGCGCTTTTGGTGGTGGTTGTCTTCTTCGGCTTAAGCTTTTATTTTGCGCCGCAAATTATGGAGTTTTTGGCGCGGCCCCTAACTGAAGCCCTGCCGCCTGGGTCTAAGGCAATCTTTATCGATCAGGCCGGTGCATTTTTTACCCTCACGAAGATTGCTTTTTTGACCGCCTTGCTGATCTCCCTGCCAGTGGTTTTGTATCAGGCGTGGGCATTTGTCGCACCGGGTCTTTATGAGCACGAAAAGCGATTTGTGATGCCGCTCATCTTGTCGAGCGTCTTCTTTTTGGTTGTTGGTATTGGTTTTGCCTACGTTTTTGTGTTGCCGGCAGCCTACAAGTTCTTTTTCTCTTTTACCCAACAAACTGGTGCGGAAACTTTGCAGGACTTGCAAAAGTATTGGGACTTCACGCTGGCTATCTTCTTTGGATTTGGTCTGACCTTCGAGGTGCCTGTTGTACAAATGCTTCTGGTGAAGCTTGGCATTGTCACAACGCAGCAATTGCGAGAAGCGCGCCGGTATGTGATTGTTGGCGCTTTTGTTGTTGCTGCGGTTCTCACACCGCCCGATGTGTTGTCGCAGTTCATGCTGGCTGTGCCTTTGCTCTTACTCTATGAGCTAGGCATCTTCTTATCCGGATTTGTGACAGCACGCAGCCGCGCACCGGCTGATGTTGAAGCGGCAAAAGCTAGTGATGTCCAGTGATTAAGCGCTAATTACCGCTCACCGCGCCCTGGACGTGGGCGCTTGCCAACCTGCACTTTCAAACTAATTTCTTTACCCTCACGCAAAAATTTGAGGTCTGCTTGAGCGCCAGGCTTGAGTTGGGAAATTAAATTGAGCATGCCAGCTGTGTTCCGAACGGTTTGTCCATCAACCTCAAGCAAGATGTCTCCAACTTTGACGCCCGCTTTCTCAGCCGGCCCGCTGCGCAGTAAGCCGGCAATGATTGCACCTTCTCGACGCGGTAACTTGAAGGCCTCAGCCATTTCTGGGGTGATGTCTTGGGGCTCAACGCCAATATAACCCCTGGTTACCGCGCCCGTAGCAACGATCTGGTCAACAACATTGCGGACTGTGCTCACGGGTATGGCAAAGCCAATACCAAGCGATCCCCCAGTGCGCGAATAAATCGCCGTGTTGATCCCCAATAAGCGACCATCCGCATCGACCAAGGGTCCGCCGCTATTACCGGGATTAATGGCAGCGTCTGTTTGAATGAAGTTTTCGAAGGTATTGATGCCGAGTTGATTGCGGCCAAGCGCGCTAATAATCCCCATGGTTACTGTCTGACCAACCCCAAAGGGATTGCCGATAGCCAAGACCGGATCGCCCACCCGCGCTTCATCGGCATTACCCACCGAAATTGGCTTGAGTTCACTTAAGGACACGCGCAAAACCGCCAGGTCAGTTTCGGGATCACCGCCAACAATTTTTGCCTTGGCCCGTCGCCCATCGGGCGCAATCACCTCAATATCTTCCGCGGCATCGATCACATGGTGATTGGTGACAATCAAACCGTCGGCTGCAAGCACCACGCCGCTACCAAGGCCGCCGCCAGGTTCGGCGCGCCCCTCGGGGCCGAAAAACCGGCGAAACATCGGATCATTAAGCAGTGGATGGTTTGAGGGCAGCCTAACCCGGCTGGTGGCCTGAATGCTAACCACCGAGGGCATTGCCTGTTCTGCGGCAAGTCTGTATGACACAATCCCCTGGCTGCTCGTGGGGGTGCTCGCTGAGGACGGCTTTTCTTTGGCGCTTACCAACTCGGTGGTCGCTGGGCGAGCATCATTGCCCCTGGCTAGCCACTCAGGGCGAAAGGTAGACAGCACAAAAAACCCCGCAACAAGCACGGTGACAGTTTGCGCAAACAATAACCAGAGTCGATGCATATGGAAGGGATTGCGAGAGATCGGTTAGCCGATTATTTGGGAGATTGGCTTGAGATCAGCCGTTTTAAGGATTATTCCCCAAATGGCCTACAGGTGGAAGGTAAAGCACACATTCATCGCCTCGCTGTTGCGGTCACTGCTACACGTGAAGTGATCGAAAAGGCCTCAAGTTGGGGTGCTGACGCGCTCATTGTGCACCATGGTTGGTTTTGGCGTGGTGAGGACGCGCGCCTTGTTGGTTATCGGCACAAGCGCCTGAGGGTGCTTCTTATGGCTGACATCAATCTTTTCGCCTTTCACCTGCCACTCGATGTCCATCGGGAGGTTGGCAACAATGTAAGTCTTGGCCGTGTTATGGGCTGGCCAAGCCCAATGTTGCTGGGCGAGCAGCAGCTGATCGCTAGGGCAGACTTAGCCGAACCGCTAAGCGCTGATGCTTTGCAACAACACATGGAAGCTCGCCTCGAACGTCCAGTGCTTGCGGTGGGTGCGATTGATCGACCGATCCAACGACTTGCTTGGTGTACCGGCGCTGCGCAGGACATGATTCAGGAGGCTGCTGATTTGGGTGCAGACGCTTTCGTTAGTGGGGAAATTTCTGAGCGAAGCACTTATCTTGCTCGGGAAATCGGCGTGACTTACTTTGCTGCGGGACATTACGCAACCGAGCGCTATGGGGTTCAAGCGCTTGCCAAGCATCTACAAGATCGGTTTCAGTTGCAATGCTGCTTCATAGAGGACCCAAATCCAGCCTAGTGCGTGGAAGCTTCCGCGATGTTGCAGTAGAATGCGCGGACTGGTTCACAACGGTTGATCATAGCTATGAGCGAAAACAGCATTCCGAGTGACGGATCCCGACGCACCGCACTTGCCCTTACCGCAGCCGCAGGCGCGGTCGGAGGCGCTGCAGTGGCCTTGCCCTTTGTACTAACTTTCCAGCCCTCCGAGCGTGCGAAAGCCGCAGGTGCGCCTGTTGAGGTCGACATCGGAGATCTCAAGCCGGGAGACCTTCGACGCGTTGAGTGGCGAGGCAAACCAGTCTGGGTGTTGCGTCGCACGCCAGAGATGCTCCAAACCCTGAAGGGCACAACCCCAAAGCTTGCCGATCCGGATTCCAAACGCAAGGACTACCCAACGCCGAGTTGGGCTCAAAACGAGCATCGCTCGCTAAAGCCCGAGTATTTGGTCGTCGTTGGCATCTGTAGCCACCTTGGTTGTTCGCCCAGCGACAAGTTCGCAGCAGGGCCGCAGCCGTCGCTGCCCGATGATTGGCCCGGAGGGTGGTTGTGCCCCTGCCATGGATCGACCTTCGATTACTCGGGCAGGGTCTACAAAAATATGCCGGCGCCTGATAACTTGGAAGTGCCGCCCTACAAGTATTTGACTGACACCCGTCTTTTAATTGGAGAGTCCGACGCGGCCTAATGGCTTATGAATCGCTTGGAAGGCGTGGCGATCGCCCTAACGAGCGATGACGTCATAAGGCTATGCGAATACCATGCAAGTCAACTCGGCTTGCAAACCTGATTGACCCGTTTTTGTCGTTTTTGTATTAGGCAGTAAACAGCAGCACATTGAGGAGCAGCACATGGCAAAGGACAAGCAAGTCGAGACCACCGGGATGATGGGCTGGATTGACGCACGCTTTCCCCTAACACCGCTCATTAAAGAGCACCTGACCGAGTACTACGCACCAAAGAATTTCAACTTTTGGTACTTCTTCGGCTCGCTGGCCCTTCTGGTGTTGGTGATCCAGATTCTCACGGGGATTTTCCTTGTGATGAACTACAAGCCCGATGGCGCCACGGCTTTTGGTTCGGTGGAATACATCATGCGCGATGTGCCCTACGGCTGGCTGGTGCGCTATATGCATTCAACTGGCGCTTCGGCTATTTTCGTGGTGG
>JALQWJ010000138.1 GCA_023258775.1 Burkholderiaceae bacterium
CACGTAAAGCGTCGCAAGCTGCTATGAACACCGGAGGCTGAAGGTGTTAAACACTGAGCCTCAACCTTCTACCTTGTTAGGCCTTCACAGCCCGGCACAACGTGCGCTTGAAAAAATGGGCATACCGGGCATGGATTTTGCCAACTTCACAGGGCAGCTTGGTGTAACGCCGAAAACGACGATTGATGCGCAAGGCACACTGAAACTTCATCACTTCACGCCCATGTGTGATGAGGTTTACCGCGTTCCAGTGCTGATTGTCACCTCGCTCGTGAATCAGCCCTACATACTTGCCGTACTTTGGGCTGCGATCGATGCGGCGATGCGAGGCAAAGTAAGCGCCGGCCCCCTTAAAAATCTTGTTTGTATGGCAACACCCGTTAACAGCGATGGCTTGGAATCGCTCAAAACATGGATGGGCCCTGACTTTGACGAGGAGGCGCTTTTAGCGGAGCATGGCAATGTACCGGCTGAATGGGTACAAAATGCATTGCGATCACTTAGACCCTTTGGCAAAGTGGCAGGTGCCGCTAATCTTTTGAATCAGGCCGATCAAGAAGCAATTGTTCGTAGCAATTTGCGAATGGGCAAATGGGAAACTGACAACATTCCCTTTCCAGGTGGCGTTTTTCGGCAGATGGTCAATGATTTCCTGCGCGATAACTGTCTTATCAATGGTCGCTGGAAAATCGGTGCATACAGCGCGGATTTAGCGGCGATTCGGGTGCCTTTGCTCCACTTACTTGCTCAGGACGATCACATCACACCCTACGCCTCGTCCCGCGATCTGGTGCAACGGGTCAGTAGTAGCGATCGAGAAGAAGTGATGATCAAAGGCGGCCATGTCGGCTTAGTCGCAGGCAGAGGCGCGCAAATGCGCATGTGGCCAGCACTTGAGGCCTGGCTCGCTCAACGCTCAGCATAACCGATTAATTATTGATACGATCAGCAGAAAAGGTATTGAATGCGTTGCTATTGCGTGCTTCACCATGGTCAGGCTTTAGAACTTGTCGAAAGACCCACACCCAATCCCCAGGGCAGTGAAATACTTCTTAAGGTTAAAGCGGCGGGCGTCTGCCATACCGATTTGCATTTGTGGGAGGGGTACTATGATTTGGGTGGTGGGAAGAAGCTAAGGCTTGCCGATCGCGGGATTAAGCCACCCCTTACCTTAAGCCACGAGATAGTTGGTGAAGTCGTTGCAATCGGTCCAGACGCACAGCGATCATCTGGCGCTTCAATCGGTCAAGTTGCGCTGCTTCATCCATGGATTGGCTGCGGCCAATGTATAGCTTGTCAACGTGGTGAAGAGTACATTTGTGTCAAGCCGCAAGCGCTCGGGATCGCTCGACCTGGGGGGTTCGCTGACTACGTGTTGATTCCGCATCCACGGTACCTTGTGAGCATTGATGGGCTTAACCCTGCGCAAGCCGCCCCTCTAGCCTGCGCAGGTGTAACAACTTATAGCGCACTTAAAAAATTCGGCGAAAGAATCACAACCGATCTTCTCGTGATAATTGGCGCAGGTGGACTAGGCCTAATGGCTATTGAAGTACTTAAGGCACTGGGTGGCATGGGTGCAATCGTGGTAGACAGGGACCCTAGTAAACTTGAAGCTGCAAGGCAAGCGGGCGCCCTTCACGTAATCGATGCGAATGAGCACGATGCTGTCCAACGAATTCAAGCATTGACACAGGGGGGCTCGAGAGGAGTGTTGGACTTGGTCGGGGCAACGGCCACGCTTGATTTGGCAGTCAACAGTGCGGCTCGCGGTGGTCAGATTGTTGTTTGTGGTCTGATGGGTGGTGACTTTAATCTCGCTATACCGATAATTCCAATGCGTCCCCTTACGATACAGGGCAGCTATGTCGGAAGCCTACTTGAATTGAAAGAGCTAGTCAGCCTGTTTAAACGGACAGGTATGAAGCCAATCCCGGTGACTACCCGCCCACTTGATGAGGCTAATCTTGCGATGGAAGATCTCCTTGCGGGTCGTGTACTCGGCCGTACGGTTCTGATTCCTTAATTTGTTCCTAGGGAGGTTACCGCGCAGCTATCAGTGATCCGTGGTTAAGAAAAGATATCGACATAATAACAATATGGCTAACCTCCTTGCGAAGACTTCATGGCATTCGTTGATCGTAAGAACGCAAAAATTTATTGGAACTCGCTCGGCGCAGGTGAACCTGTCGTCTTAATCATGGGGCTTGGCTGCAGCTCGGCCATGTGGTTTCGAATTGCTCCTCATCTTGCGCGAAGCTATCGAGTCATCCTTCTTGACAATCGAGGCTGTGGACAGACTCGAGCGGGCGCAGCGCTTGTTCACCGTGTGCCTGTGATGGCAGGCGATGTTGCCGCAGTGCTCGATGCTGCTGGTGAAGCATCGGCTCATGTGATTGGTTTTTCAATGGGCGGGATGATCGCGCAGCAATTTGCAGTTGACTATCCGGCAAGATTGCGCAGTCTCACCTTAATCGGTACGCACCCGGGATCGCCCTGGGCGATTCAGGCGGCCGGACCCGTACTGCGTTTACTTTTTAACAAGGCTCACATGTCTGCGGAGGAAAGTCTTAGGCAAATGAGGCCTCATACCTATGGGCCGCGCACGTCAGACAGCCTCTTCGAGGAAGACGCTTTGGTACGACTCGCTAATGCTCCGGCGGCGCGCGATTACCTTGCGCAGCTTTATGGCTTGATTTACTGGTCTGTTTACCATCGTCTACCAACAATCAAAACCTCAACACTTATCATGCATGGCGGCCAGGATGCCCTCATTCCGCCCGAAAATGGCAGGCTGATTGCCTCTCGCATTCCTAAAGCAAGTTTGATTGAACTCCCTGCCGCTAGTCATTGGCTTATGACCGATGCGAGCGCAGATTGCCTTGCGGCTATAAAGCACCATCTCCGAGCGAATCATATGCTTACGCGTGAAGGCAATCTGTAATTCAAGAAGTAGGTAAAAAAGATAAGAGTATAAAAATTATAAGACTAGACTATTAAAATAACTATTGAAATTTTTAATTGAGTTAGCTGTTTGTTGAGTTGGTTCGGTTTACGGACGGCCGTGTTTAGTTTTGGCGCCAAGGAGGTAACTGCCAATTGAACCAAAGGGCGAGTGCTCTCAAGATGACCGTACAAATTAGTGATATGAGCATACAGCCCCAGGCAGGACTATCAATGGACCACAATGCAATGTAGATCCAAGCCCCTGCGAAGGCACAAACTGCATAGGGGCGATGATCATTAAATGCGGTGGGAATCTCATTACAAACCATGTCCCGTAACACACCACCAAACACTGCGGTGATCACACCCATTAATACTGAAACTATGGCGGGTAAGCCCATCGCCAGGGATTGATTGACGCCTGCTGCTGTGAAAAGACCCAATCCAAGGGCATCTGGCCATTGAATCGCTCGCTCAGTGACACGAAAGTGTCTGGGCCTCAGAAATAGCATGGTCAGCAAGCATAGTGCAAACACACCCCAAAGCACTTCAACATGTTTGACCCAAAAGAAGGGGCGCTGATCAAGAAGCAAGTCACGTAGGGTGCCACCACCAAACGCGCATAAAAATCCGACCACGCAAACACCTACGGCATCTAATCTTTTGCGCGCTGCTTCCATTACGCCGGAGAGGGCAAAAGCCGCAGTCGCTATCAGCTCGATCGAGAGCTGAAGCGCATGCCCCCAATCGTGAAAGTCATCCAAAATAAACAATACTCATAACGTAAAAAGATAATAGATCTAAGACTGCCAACCTTAGAATTGGTGCGACATTCAACCGACTTAAAGCCTGGCGCACCGATTGCCTTTTACTGTGGAGTACGCTGGAAAGTGTGCCTCGATTGCGCAATTTCAACGGCGTTAATAATGTCCTTTATACCAGCTTCGAAAAATTGCTCAGCTTCTTTTAGATTTGAGACAGTAACTTCCATCGCACCGGCAGCTAATTGCTGTTTAGCGATATCGATCGAATCGCTTGTCTGTACATGGGGGTAAACGTCATGTTCAAGAGGTGCGTCAGATTCTGCATGAGCTAAGGCTTGCATGTTATACGGAAAACATTGATCAGTGTGGCTGAGGTTTAGAGTAACAAAAAGTAAAGCGCTATTCCTAAAAAACAATATATAGAAGTAAAGACGGTCGAGGTGATCTAGAGCGCCTATTCTAAGTTTGAAGTCTGGACTGAGCTATTCGTGTTCATGCATCACCTGCAGTCATTTCAATCGCGAAGATGTACCGATACAAATTCTCGAAACCACCTCATCGCTGGTGCCTCAGTTCGTCCCCGCAAGGTTACGTAGGCGAAGCGGGCGGTCGCAGCGACCTGTGGACTGATTGCAAGCTCGCTAAGTGATGCTGCCTCAATGCCATCACGAGCGGCGGCGACAATGCCAAGATAAATCGCGTTTGTCTTGGCAACCGTATCAATCAAGCTCTTTATATCTTCGCATCTCAGTGTGATCATGAGCTGGGGGTCAGCCTTCGCGCCGTATTGTTCTACGAGTAAACGCGCCACGTCAGCAGACAGCGGCGTGCTTGCGATTGGGAAGTCGAGTAACTCTTCAAATTTAACTTTCCGTTTCTTAGCAAGCGGATGAGACGAGGCTGCAATGAAACCTGTCCTCATTTCGCCAAGGGGCTCAAGACTCAGATCCGGAGCCGGGCTCACTCTTCGTGCATCGATAACCAGTGCTTCGAGTTCGCGCGATCGCAACTGAAGTAGTTGAAGCTCAGTTGAACCGCGCCACAATGAAACCCGAACATCTGGCATCGAAATAGTCGCTTCTTGCAGAAGAGGCGTCATTAGCATCGCGCCTGGGCCAGAGCCCAGTCCAACTCGAATTTCACCTTTCCCGCCAAGACTAAAGCGGATTGCCCGCCGCCTAAGTTCTTCCGCGGCCAGTACAAGGCCCTGTGCTTGTGCTACGACCTCATGGCCTAGTGGCGTGAGCTCATTTTTTTTACCAATCCGGTCAATGAGTGCGCCACCAAGCTCCTCTTCCA
>JALQWJ010000139.1 GCA_023258775.1 Burkholderiaceae bacterium
GGCGGACACTCAGGCACCCCAATCGGCTGGCGAACGTTGAAATGGGAGGCACCATCGTTCGAGGGTGCGAAATTTGACTTTCCTGAGTACTGACAACTATGCTCACGCGGGTAATAACATCCACTGAGACAGGCGCGTGATCACATCTATCGGAAAGAAGAGGCAAAGCCTCAAAGCAAGATCCACCACAACGACCGGCCTTGCCCAAAAGGTCAAGCCTATGCCTGAGGCGCGCAGCCTAAAGCCAAAAGCTAAAGCAAGTAAGGGGGAGAAGCTTGACACAGGCTTAGCTGAAAAAAACCGGCAGGATGCTGCGCTAGCTCAACACGATGTGTTGGCCAAGGAGGTCCTTGGACAGTTTCGCTCAATCTTTGCAGCGGTGAGGACCCATTTTGCCCGGGTAGAGAAGGCCGTTGGCATTGGCGGTGCTCAAGTCTGGGCACTCGCATTAATTGAGGCCTCACCGGGTGCAAGCCTCGGGGAAATTGCTGCGGGGATGGATATTCATCAAAGCACGGCAAGCAACCTTGTGCGCTTGCTGATGGAGGGTGGCTTTATCGAATCGCTCCGCTCTGGCGATGATCGTCGTAAGGTCGAACTCAGGATTACTGCAAAAGGGCGGCAGCTCTTGCGCAAAGCGCCCAAACCATATACCGGAGTCTTACCTCATGCGCTGGCTGCATTACCCGCTAATCAGCTCAAGGGTTTGCGTACTGCTTTAATGGCGGTAAGCCATGAGCTTAATGTAGCGCCAGCGCTGGCTAAAAAGCCTCTGGCAACCTTGTGACTGCCAGATCCATCCAGTCAGCAATTTTGATCAAAACTCGTTCTTTTTCTGGATCGTTAAGCATTTCATGAAACATCGTTGACTCGCGATGAACGCTGACCAGATCGGGCGATAAGAGACTCGCGAATCGCTCGCTGATCCTGTTATCGACCATGCTGTCTTTAGTTGCCAAAAGCATTAGCAGCGGTATAGCCCAATCACGAGCAAATTGATCGCATCGCTGGGACGTCCTTAGCATCCATCCGGCAAGTCGTATGGAAATCTTTCGGTGCACAAGCGGATCATCCACATATGCTTGGGTTACCGCCTTGTCCCGGCATAGGTCCTTGACGTCGATGCCATTATCCAAGCACAAGTTTGGCGCAACAAAGGGTAGCGTGTTGAGTAGGCCCGTTTGAATCCCGCTCAGATGAATTCCTAAGGCTGGCGAACTCAACACGGTGGCGCGTACGTCTGGCATCTGCTCACGTGCCGTGGCAATCGCTTTGGTGACCACTAAGCCGCCAAGGCTGTGTCCAAGCAGGATCAAAGGCAAGTCCTGCGCGATTTTGCTCGGCATTTCTGCAATCACATGCTGCGAAACATGCACGAGGCCTTCAACAAGAGCGTCCGGAAAAGGGATCTTTCCACGTTCGCCGTCTGATAAGCCATGACCAAGGTGGTCATATCCGACACAAATCCAACCCTCTTGTTGGAAAAAATGTGCGGTTTCACTGTAACGTCCCATATGCTCGCCGAGTCCGTGGACTAGCAAGAGCACGCCTTTTGGTTGGGATGGCAATGTTGAGAACCATCGATAAACAGCAAGATTGCCCTGAGGCCAGGGAAGCGTTTCAATCGTTGGAGAGGAAGCATTCATAGAGAAAGTTTATGGGTTTATTAAGGAGTTTGTGTTTTGCTTGCTGAATTTGGATCGGCATTTGTCATGATATTCGGCGTCGCCCTGGGCGCCTGTATAGGTTACTGGGTTCGCTCCTTGATTGCGCGTTCGCAGCAAGATGCATTGAGAATACAGCTCGAGTCTGAATCCGTAGCAACAAAAAAGGTTCAAGTTGAGCGAGAAAAAGTATTTGAGCAGAACCGGCAACTCATCCAGGACCAATTCAAGCTACTTGCCGCGCAAATCCTTGAAGATCGTGCCCAGCAGTTCAGTTCGCAAAGTGAGCAACAACTTGGTCGCCTGATTGAGCCTTTGAGGGAACGGATGTTGGAGTTTCGTGCCAAATTGGAAGAGACCCAGCTTAAAGATAGCGAACGCCAAGCGCTGCTGAGGGCCGAATTGACACAACTTAAAACACTCAATCAACAGATGTCTCAAGAGGCGCATCGACTTTCGACTGCCCTTCAAGGCCAGTCAAAAATGCAGGGGCATTGGGGCGAGTTGGTGCTTGCGAATGTCTTGGAGCGTTCTGGTTTGCGAGATGGCATTGACTTTAAAAAGGAAGTCAGCTTTCAGACCGATAAGGTAAGAAAACGCCCTGATGCAATCATCTACTTGCCACAGAATAAACATATAGTCATTGATGCGAAGGTATCGCTCAATGCTTATACGCGCTATATCAACGCGGACGATGAGCAGATCAGGCAGATCGCGATTCAAGAACATTTGCGCGCAATTTCTGATCGTATTCAAGAGTTGTCCGCTCGTACTTACCATGAATTGCCAGGCCTAAACACACCAGAATTCGTGTTTATGTTTATGCCTATCGAGTCAGCTTTTGCCGATGCAATGCGCGCCGATCCCAATCTTTTTCAGCAAGCGCTTGATCGGCAGATAGTCATCGCAACGCCAACTACCTTGTTGACGAGCCTTCAAATTGTGCGTCAGCTGTGGCGGTTTGAAGATCAACACCAACATAGCGCTGAGCTTGCTGATCGCGCCTCAAAGGTTTACAAAAAACTTGTGTCATTCGTGTCAAGTTTGGAGGCGGTAGGACAGTCACTTGATCGAGCGCGCGAGGGCTACGATAAGGCAATGGGTCAACTCGTTTCGGGGAAAGGTAATTTGATTCAGCTGGCCAAGGATTTTGAGCGACTTGGTATTGCCGTGCAGACGAGCCTGCCTGATGCATTGGTTCAACGTGCCGAGCTTGAGCATACAGTATCGACTTCGGCAGTGGGATCCGAATCGACATTAACGCCGTCATCGGCATCAGACGATCAAACGCGAACCTATTGACATACAGTCTGGAGATGAACAATGCATGATCTTGTTATCCGCGATGCACGTGTAGTTGACGGCAGTGGGCGGGCAGCCTTCGATGCTGATGTTGGTATCAGCGGCTCAACCATTATGGAAATAGGATCGATCAAGTCGGCAGCTAAGCGTGAAATTCGCGCCTCAGGCCGCTACCTGATGCCAGGTTGGGTCGATATTCACACCCATTATGACGGGCAGGCACTCTGGGATCCGTATTTAAGTCCCTCCGGTTGGCACGGCGTGACAACGGCGATCATGGGTAACTGCGGTGTCGGATTTGCACCCCTGCGGGAAATCCAACGTGATTGGGCCATCGAACTGATGGAAGGTGTTGAGGACATCCCAGGTGCCGTGTTGCGTGAAGGGGTTCGGTTCACCTGGGAGGATTTTCCTGGCTACCTCGATGCACTTGATCAGGTCCCTCACGCCATGGATATCGGGACACAGGTGCCACATGCTGCAGTACGTGTTTATGTGATGGGCGATCGAGGGCGTCGTCGAGAGAAGGCAAGCAGTGAAGATTTGCAAACCATGAAGCTCGTGGTCAAACAAGCCATCGAGGCTGGTGCACTTGGATTTTCAAGTTCTAGAGCGCTTGTTCACAAATCGAGTCGCGGCGAGGCGGTTCCAAGCCTTGACGTTTCGGGTGATGAGTATCGTGCCATTGCCTATGGTCTTGCCGAAGCAGGAAAGGGTGTAATTCAGATGATTTCCGATTTCAGCGATTTGCATAGCGAATTCGGGATCATGAAGGATGCTGCGGCCATCAGTGGCAGGCCCTTATCGTTTACCTTGCTTGAGCAGGGACAGTATCCCGACCGATGGCGAGAGATTCTGGGCATGGTCGATCAAGCCCAGGCACAGGGCTTGAACATGCGCGCTCAGGTGGCCTGTCGACCAATTGGATTAATGCTTGGATTGCAGTGTTCGATGAGTCCATTTATGAACGCCCAGGCCTATCGTGCGCTTGCACATCTTGACTTACCGCAGCGCGTGGCCGCGCTTCGCGATCCAACAGTAAAGGCTGCCATTCTTGCCGACACACCAACACCTGATACGTTGCGTTTGCAACGACTTTGTCTGGCACACGATCGCCACTTTCCTTTACATGAGCACTTCACCTATGAGCCTGAACCTTCGGAAAGCGTTGCTGCTTTAGCGCAAGCCGAGGCAAGGGATCCACGAGAATTTATGTATGACTTTATGCTGAAAAAAGAAGGCAAACAGTTGTTCTACTTTCCGCTGCATAACTATGAGCACGGCGATCTTGAGTCTGTGAGAACCATGATGACGCATCCATACAGTTTGCTGGGCTTGGGTGATGGTGGTGCCCATAATGGGTATATCTGCGATTCGAGTTTTCCAACTTTTTTGATTACCCATTGGGCGCGTGATCGGAAGCGGGGAGCGCAACTTCGTCTTGAAGACTTGGTTCGAGCGCAAAGTTATAACAATGCGCAAGCCCTCGGTCTTCGGGACAGAGGTTTGATTGCCATTGGAATGAAAGCGGATCTTAATCTGGTTGATTTTGAGCGGCTCCGATTAACGATGCCTGAGCAGGTTAGCGACCTACCGGGCGGGGGCAGGCGCTTTATACAGCGATCCGAAGGCTATGATTACACCCTGGTCAGCGGCGTTATGGTCTATGAGCACGGGCAGGCGACTGGTGCAATGCCCGGTCGTTTGATTAGGGGGGCTCGGGTGTCTCGGCATTAAAGCGAGATGGTCACGGTTATGATTCGCATAGTGAAACGCAATCGTTGAAATCGACCACCAACAGCAAAGCCTGAGCTACCTAATCATCCTAGCAGGCTGCTGAAATACTTCCCGGATAGGGTCAACGAATTAGGATTTGAATCGTTATAGGTTATAAGCTACTTACGTGACTCTGGATCTATCGATGCGCGCATCCGACACCTACACAGAAAGCCTTT
>JALQWJ010000013.1 GCA_023258775.1 Burkholderiaceae bacterium
AAGCGCTTTGATCGCGCGGTCTTGTCGAAGGCTGTCTTGGCGCTGAAACTCAGGATGCCAGCGCATGATGTGTAGTAAATCTTGAAGCTGATTGGGCCTTCTCGTGAGGTCAATCGACTCAAAAAACGAGGCTATTAATGGCGCCAAAGAAGGTTTTACACGATCGCCCCGCGGTTTAGACTCATCCATGAACTGCTCAAATCCATCGCTCGCTAACGGTTGGCTGCAAAGGATTTGCAGCAAGACAGCTTGATGCCTGATGGTTTGCTCGCAAAGTGTTCGGATATTGCGGGGCATTTTCATGCCTGCGAATACGGATGTCCGAAAGGCCTCGCTAGCAAGCCCACCAAAAATTCCCCAAGAAACACCGCGCGGAGATCCCGCAGCAGCGGCCAGATCAAGTTGGTGAAGCATGATTTGCTCATGAGCACTTAATCGATCAAAGGGCTTGAGACGGCACTCGGCAAGGCAGTGCCAAAGTGCCGAAGGCTTGATTTCGGCCATGCCCTGGTCGAGTTCGTGCCAGACGCGCTCGGCAGTCCAGTGGTCGGTTTCGCCAGCGCGGACCATGTCACGCATGAACGCCATGGTTTCCGGGTGAATCTGAAAACTTGGAAATCGTGCCGCGAAACGCGCAACCCGCAGCAAACGTACGGGGTCCTCACGAAAGGCCTCACTAACGTGGCGCAAGACTTGATTGCGCAAATCAGATAAGCCCGCGTAGGGGTCGTGAAGTCCACCTTGCGCGTCGATAGCCATTGCATTGATACGAAGATCGCGTCGCTTTAAGTCCTCTTCGAGCGAAACTTCAGGGGCGCTATAAAATTCAAAACCGTGATAGCCCTTGCCAATTTTTCGTTCGGTTCGGGCAAGCGCAAATTCCTCATGGCTTTTCGGATGCAAAAACACTGGAAAGTCACGGCCAACCGGCAAAAAACCTGCATCGAGCATTCGCTGGGGCGAACTACCAACCACAAGCCAGTCATGATCGTGTACCGCGCGGCCTAGTAGCAAATCTCTAACTGCCCCGCCAACACAATAAACCGTTGCTGGCGCAATAGCCTGGCAATGAGAATCCTGCTTGAGCCGATCGAGCATCGCTTGCAATGCGATGCTGTCAAGCTTGCGCTCGGCTATTACGGCTTGAGCATCCATCGGTGCCATTGGCTTGGGCTGCTAGGTTTTGCGCAAATAGCGATGCGCCGCCTCCAATCCCCTCGGTTTCATACCAAGCATGGCAAGTGTTCTTATCTGCACACCAAGCACCTCAGACTTGCCGCTTGGCAGATTGTCAATGCGCATGGAATCGAGATTGTCAACACTCATCAGCGGTGGTCCAGGCAAAGCCTGCAGAAGCCGGGCCTGCAAGTAGGCCAGTGAATAAGGTAATGGAACGATCCATGGACTAGAGCCATGAGCTGATTCACATGCGAAACGAAATAGTTCGCCAAGACTTACGATATCGGGCCCAAAAGCTTCAACAATGATGGGTGCCTGCATCCCTAAATCGCCAAGACCTTCAAGCTTTTCACGCTGCATGGGCATACGTCCAAGGCGATGAAGGACGAGTCGGCCAATGACCTCGCAAAGATCCTGCACATAAACGGGCGCGAAACGGGCATTGGCACCTGCCAGTGGCACGATGGGTACAAGCGCACCGAGTTTGGCAAACACGTTCAAGAACTGATCATTGGGCCCAAAAACAACCGAAGGTCGCACGACACTCACCGCATGTCCAGACTGCAATAACATTTTCTCGGCTTGGCTTTTCGATCGCAAATACATCGAAGGCGGGTTTTCAATTGCTTCGGGCTGACAACCGAGTGCGGAAACATGAATCAATGCCTGCTGATCGAGCGATTGCAAAATTCGCTGTGGCAGCATGACATGGACTTGATCGAAGGCTTTCCCCCAAGGTGCTGCCCGATCGCTATGCAAAATGCCAGCCAGGTTGATGACAAGTCCGCTGCCTGCGACCAGAGCTCGTAAGCTCTCATCGCGGTGGACGTCGGCTTGAACAAGCTGCACGCCTGGCATGGTGCTAAGCGAAGTATGGCGCCATGCACGCTTGCTTGGCACGGTCAGCATCTGGCCGGGCAGCAGGCGCGTTAAGTGCGCAAGCAAGGCACTTCCAATAAAGCCGCTTGCTCCGATCAACAGGATCGGGCGAAGTATCTTGTTCATCGCGCTCCTGATGTAGTGAGGCTCATCGAGGTTTTAGGGTAGCAAGGAGTTAGCTGCCGCTTTAGGTGCAATTTCGCCGAGCCGCTTTTTGAGCGACTGTGCCTCCTGCTTTTGAATCGCGGCGTAGTAAACGGCATTTGATAACACCTTTTTCACATAGTCCCTTGTTTCGGTAAATGGGATGATTTCTGCAAAGATCGCGCCTTCGACCGGACCTGGCAAAGTCGCCCGCCAAGTTCGTGGCCGGTTAGGGCCAGCGTTGTAGGCCGCAGATGCCATCGCTTGAGAGCCATCAAGATCATCGAAAACCGATCGTAAGTAATACGTTCCAAAACGAATATTGGTCTTCATATCTTGTAAATCCTCGGTCTTAAACTCTCCCTGCCCAAGCTTTTTGGCAATCCAACGCCCGGTCGTCGGCATGATTTGCATAAGTCCCTGCGCACCAACACTTGATTTGGCATCGAGCAAAAATCGTGACTCCTGACGAATCAAGCCGTACGCCCAAGCAGGATCAAGACCCACACGAGCAGCCGCGGCTTCTAAATCCTCGCGAAAAGGCATGATGAAGCGTAGTTGAAAATCATGCTCAAGTTTAGTGCGATCCGCCGTGTTGACACAGCGATCGAGCACAAGCCGTCGGCAAGCAAGTTCGGCTGCAGCCAAAAGTTGACGATCAGTCATTGGCTTTGTGCTGACCCACCACTCCCGATGCGCTTCGGGTCGAAGTCCGAGCTGATAAAGCTTAAAGGCACGCTGAACACCAGGCAAGGCGGCGATTGCCCTTAACTCGTCTTCATTAATTTTGGCCGCGCGAGCTGGAATCTCGATGGGCTGTCCAAGATCTTCAAGTGCGAGTTGCCCATAGAAATGGAATTGCCCGGCTAGCTCCTTAAAAAGTGCTTGTGCCGCTTGTTCCTCACCGGCCTGTCGATAAGCACGAGCTCGCCAGTATTGCCAGGTTGGATCACTTTGCCCGCGCGCAGACATCCACGCAATCAACTGCTGCAAACTATCCCAGTCTTTGGCTCGCAAAGCGCTTCGCGCCATAATGGCAAGCGACTCGTCGCTGCCAAGAACGCCGGCTTCAATCGCGCTGACCCCCAGCCCCTGGCTCTCTCGCAAGGCCTCGCGGCTTGCATCAAGCGCATGCGCTTGCATTCGCAGCATGCTAGTGCTTGCAATTTGAGCAATGATGAAACTGCGTATTGTCGAAGGCCAGTTTTTTTGCTCAGCCTGACGCCAGCGACGGTAAGCTTCGATACTGTCTTGGCGAGCAAATCGTACCCAGGCAATTTGTCCAATTAGCGGGTTGGCATGCCGCAAAGACTTCTCAGGCTGCTCCAGCGCACGATCGACGTCGGCTGCAGGCAGGCCCAGGTGGCTGGCAGCCCAGCGGATTGCACCGGGCTGATTGCTCTCTAGCGCCAACCGTAAACGCTGTTGTAATCCGACCTGATCGATTTGCCCTAGTTGCTTTAACTCGCTGAACAATCGACCGCAAGCTGAACCCAATGGTCGAGGTGAAAATAGGAGCGCTTTGGACTGCGCGGCAATAAGCGCCAGCGCTTCATGGTCTGCTAAGGAAAGCTTGAGCTTGGCAAAGTGAAAAAGACATTGCAAGGCTGCTTCATCTTGGAAGATGAGCTTTGGGTATTCGAGATTAACTTGAGCCCAGGATTCCCGGTCTGCAAGCCACTCGATATAGGTTTTGCGAACTTGTTCGGCGAGGCTTTCGTTGTCGTGTTTTGTCAAAAACCGCAAGACCTCGCGTTGCAGCGGTTCGGCATTTACCTCGGCAATCGGTCGCTGCGAAAGCCTTTGTCGCAGCGACCAGTGCTGCACATAGGGATATAAGGGATGCTCTTTCAATGGCGTCTGATCGCTTTGCTGTAGCAAACGCTGAAAGGCTGCCTGATCCTGATGCAAAAATGCCTCACGGAGCTGAATAAACGCATCATCGCCAGCATGGCTTGCGGTTTGAGCGACGGCAATACTGTTGTTTTGTGAGCTCGCAACTGCGACCCCGCCGACAAGGCTGAGGCCCGCAAGGGCTGCCGGTATCACCGGCTTAATCCCGGGCCTTGCAACCTGGGTAATCTCAGGGGTTTGCCCGGGCGATTTGGCCTTTGTGCTTGCAGCGGGTCTCGATTTGGCTTGTTGAACGGTTGTAGCTTTCTGTCCTGTCGCACCTTTTTTGGCCGCTGCACCCTTGGAGGTCACTCCAACCTTTGAGGCCGCTCCAACCTTTGAGGCCGATGCTCCCTTTGAGGCATTAGCACCCTTTGGGCTCGCTGTGCCTTTAGCTGCTCCAGCCTTTGAGGTGGCAGCGCCTTTGCTTGCATCGCCAGCTTGCAAGCCATTGGCTGCCTTTTGAGTCTGATCAGCCTGATGACTCGGTTTTGGTGTTTGTTGCGCAATGGCTAAATTGAAACCAACAAGCAAAGCGATGACCAGACCAAATGACAGGACGGGCTTCACGAAGACCTGCCTTATCACGGTAAAGTAGGTATGAGGCAGAGACAAAATTTTATCGGGCAACATGGGTAAGGTTCAAAAATCGACAACCTTGATCAATGGCAAAGACGGTCAGTTGCAAGTTCGGACATATCAATGACAAAGGCAGAAACAGCGTCGGAAAAAGCGTTAGCAACGAACCACGATGATCATCGTGAAGCACTTAGAAAGCGCTGCCTCGCGTTGCGCAAGCGAATCGATCCATCAACAAAAAAACAATACGACGCAGTGATTATCGCTCGGCTCTTGGTTTGGCTCGAAAATCACCCTCCCGAAAGTCCAAACGATGCGCAGCTTGCCTTATGGTGGCCAATCGGTAGCGAGCCTGATTGGCGCGCTTTTGCGCCTCAAATTCGAAAGGCTGGGTGGCAGTTAGCCCTGCCTTGTCTCAAAGGAAAAAATCAGCCGCTCGCTTTTGCACGCTTTGACGAGGACACGGTGCTTCGTTCTGCCGGTCTGGGAATTATGGAGCCAGCCCAAACACATTGGGTTAACCCATGGGTTATTGCAGCACCATGTGTTGGGTTTTTTGGAGACTATCGACTGGGTTTTGGCGGTGGTTACTACGATCGAACTCTTGCTTTGCTTGATGCACAGGCAAGGGCTAGAACGATTGCGATCGCCTATAGCATTTGTGAAGTCGAATTTGAGCCCAAGGGCCATGATATAGCCTTCGGTACCATCATTACCGAGGCCTAATTGCCTAAGGACAGAGGTTCAAGTCCTCAAGGATTGACCGACTCGCCTGATCCTGGTTCAAGGTGTAAAAGTGAAGGCCCGGCACTGATTCCCGCAATAAGCGCTCACACATCCTCACCAAAACTTCCCGGCCAAAAGCTCGAATCGATACGCGGTCATCGCCATAACTGGCAAGCTTCAGACGGATCCAGCGCGGAATCTCGGCACCGCAGCTTTCAGAAAATCGCATCAATTGGGTATAGTTGGTGATCGGCATAATGCCTGGAACGATATCAATATCGACACCTTCAGCACGCACGGCATCTCGAAAGTTGAAGTAAGCATCTGCGTTATAAAAATATTGTGTGATGGCCGAATTAGCGCCGCGCTGGACTTTTCTGATAAAAGCTTTCAGGTCAGCTTGGGGTGTTGTGGCTTGCGGATGCATTTCGGGGTAGGCGGCCACTTCGAGATGGAATTTTTCGCCATGGCGCTTGCGAATAAAGTCGACCAAATCCTCGGCAAAGCGAAACTCACCACCTTGCACCATCCCCGAAGGAAGATCACCGCGCAAGGCAACAATGCGACGAATGCCTAGCGCGCTGTAGTGATCGAGAAGTTCGCTTAGCTGGCTGCGTTGTTGACCGATACACGATAAGTGCGGTGCCACTTCGATTGTTTCGCCAGCCATTTGCTCAACGAGTGCTAGTGTCTTGTCGCGGGTTGCGCCACCTGCACCGTAGGTCACGCTAAAAAATTGCGGCTTTAGCCTGGCAAGCTCGTCACGGACAAGCTTTAGCTTCTCGAGTCCGGCATCGGTATTCGGTGGGAAAAATTCAAAACTTAGCGCCATGCTCATGGAGCGTTCCTTGCCTGCTGAATGTCTTCGCTTAACTTAAGCTTTAGGTCTTGCACTGCCTGCTGCCCTTGAGCGATTGGGTTTCGTTGCGATAACAAAAAATATTCTTGGTTACCTGACTGACCGGGAAGCACACTCGCCAGGAGATCGCTTTGCATATCAAAATGCAAACCCATCGGTATAAAGGCTGAAACTAAAGCCTTGAGCATGCCTTCAAGCTTGTCGTGTTCATGAACCAGACCATTCTTGAACCAGCGCTTGCGCAAGGCCGGATCAGTACCTAGTTCAAATTGCGGCTTGATCAGTGCAATGCACCAGCCACCAGGTCGGATGCAATGGATGGCTTGCATCATCACATAGGATAAGGCGATAAAAGACACATCGATCACAACGCCATCGGCGCCTTCGTTTGGCCATTGGCGATCAAACCTTGAAAGATCGGCAACAAGCGTCGCTGGATCTGCTGCAGCGGCGGTGTTGTGAGGGCTGCGAAATGCGGGCCAGGCATAACGCAGGTTGTAATCTTCGATACAACAAACCCGAGGGTCATGTCGCAAAGTGGGATGCAATTGATCATGGCCCACGTCAAACCCAAGCACTCTTACCACGCCATGTTGCAGCAAACAGTCGGTAAAGCCGCCGGTACTCTGCCCGAAATCAACCCAATAACCCCTTGGCTTGAGCGCTGGCCTTGCTTGGAAAACACCGGCCAACTTGGCGCCTGCGCGTGAAACAAATGCTGTTTCAAGCGATGGCGCAAGTGCAATCAATGACTGCTCAGAAACTTCAAAGGCTGCTTTGCTCACTGATTGACCGTCGACTGAGACAGCCCCAGCCTGAATCAGCCGCGCTGCTGCTGATCGTGAGGCAACCAGGCCACGTTGTTGCAAGGCCTGGTCAAGTCGCATCGCGTGCCTTCGAGAATCTGCCGGCTTAAACGACTGAAAAGCCTAGTACCGATAAGTCTCGGGCTTATAAGGCCCCTGCGCATCAACACCAATATAGCTCGCCTGATCAGCCGTCAGCTCGGTCAGTTTGGCGCCGAGCTTTTGAAGCTGCAAACGAGCAACTTTTTCATCGAGATGCTTGGGAAGAACGTAAACCTTACCAGTTTCGTAACGGTCTTTATATTGAAACAGTTCGATCTGGGCAATGACCTGATTGGCAAATGAGGAACTCATCACATAGGAGGGGTGGCCTGTACCACAACCAAGATTAACAAGACGACCTTCTGCCAACAAGATGATGCGCTTACCATCAGGGAAAATCACATGGTCGACCTGAGGCTTGATATTTTCCCAGCGGCATTCTTTCAGACCGGCAACATCAATTTCGTTATCAAAGTGACCAATATTACAAACGATCGCCTGGTCTTTCATGCGTGCCATATGCTCGCGTGTGATCACATCTTTATTGCCGGTTGCTGTCACAAAAATATCTGCTTGATCGCAGGCATCGTCCATCGTTACGATTCGATAGCCTTCCATCGCAGCTTGCAAAGCACAAATTGGATCGATTTCGGTAATCCAAACCTGGGCTGACAAGGCACGCAAGGCCTGAGCTGAGCCCTTGCCAACATCACCATAGCCTGCGACAACGGCAACTTTACCGGCGATCATCACATCGGTCGCACGTTTAATGCCATCGACCAGTGACTCGCGGCATCCGTATAAATTATCGAACTTACTCTTGGTGACTGAATCATTCACATTGATGGCGCGGAAAGCGAGCTCGCCTCGCTCTGCCATTTGGTAAAGACGCTTAACGCCTGTCGTCGTCTCTTCGGTCACGCCAATCACGGCGTTCAAATGGCGCGCATAAAAGCCAGCATCGTTTGCTAGTTTTTCTTTGATTGAAGCGAAAAGCGCAGCCTCCTCTTCACTGCCCGGATTTTCGAGCAGACTTGCATCACTTGCTGCCTTGGCGCCGAGGTGTAGCAATAAGGTTGCGTCACCGCCGTCATCCAAAATCATGTTGGTACTGCCACCGTCGGCCCATTCGAAAATCCGATGGGTGTAGTCCCAATACTCGGCCAAGGTTTCGCCCTTGTAGGCAAATACCGGAATCCTGGCTGCAGCAATTGCAGCTGCCGCATGGTCTTGGGTAGAAAAAATATTGCAAGATGCCCAACGAACCTCTGCGCCTAAAGCGACCAGGGTTTCAATGAGTACAGCGGTCTGAATCGTCATATGAAGCGACCCGGTGATTCTGGCGCCCTTCAAGGGTTTTGAAGCGGCAAACTCTTCGCGTAGCGCCATAAGGCCGGGCATTTCGGTCTCAGCGATCTTGATTTCTTTACGGCCCCAATCAGCGAGTGAGAGGTCAGCGACGATAAAGTCGTTAAAAGATCCTACTGAGAGGTGTTTGACGACGGGATGTGGGATAACCTGATTGGCTACAGCGCTCATGCTGCGCCCTCCTTTTTAAGAAAACAAAGTGGGCGAGCGCCGTTGCAAAAACTGCTCAATTTGAGCAGCCTGCTCGAGCCTGGGGATGCCTCATAAAGACACACCTCGCAACGCTCCTCGAGCATTTTTTAAGAGCGGCCAAATTCTATCGCGATTCGCAATGCCCGATTTGATAAGCCCAAAAAGTCTGGGCTTATCCGGTGGTCAGCTCAAGCGTTTTAGCCTCTCAAGCCTGTTTTAAAGGCCAGCATCGGCACGGAGTGCCTGTGCTTTATCGGTTCGCTCCCAACTGAACTCGGGCTCGTCGCGACCAAAGTGACCGTAGGCTGCTGTCTTTTGATAAATCGGCCGCAATAGGTCAAGCATTTGAACAATACCTTTGGGTCGCAGGTCAAAGTGCTTGGCGATCAGCGTTTCAAGGCGCTCATCGCTAATTTTCCCGGTTCCAAAGGTGGTCACCATGATCGAAGTCGGACGTGCCACGCCGATGGCATAACTCACCTGAATTTGGCAGCGGCTTGCAAGCCCGGCAGCGACAACGTTCTTGGCTACATAACGAGCTGCATAAGCTGCTGAACGGTCAACTTTCGATGGGTCTTTGCCTGAGAATGCACCACCGCCATGAGGTGCCGCGCCACCGTAGGTGTCAACAATGATCTTTCTACCGGTAAGTCCGCAGTCACCCTGAGGGCCGCCAACCACAAAGCGACCGGTGGGGTTGACCAAATATTTGACCTCAGCTTGCAACAGGGCTTGAGGCAAAACCGGTTTGATGATTTCCTCGATCACTGCTTCGCGCAATTGCTCATAGCCAACATCAGGTGCGTGCTGAGTCGATAACACCACGGTGTCAACGCTATGGGGTTTATCGTCAACATAGCGCAGCGTGACCTGGCTCTTTGCATCGGGGCGCAGCCAGGGCAGACGACCATCGCGACGCAATTGCGCTTGTCTTTCGACGAGTCGATGCGCGTAATGAATCGCAGCAGGCATGAGCACCGGCGTCTCGTCGCAGGCATAGCCAAACATAAGTCCTTGATCGCCAGCGCCCTGTTCCAAATCAAGACCCCGACCTTCATCAACGCCTTGCGCAATATCCTGGCTTTGTTTGTCGTAGGCCACCAATACCGCGCAGCCCTTGTAATCGATGCCGTACTCGGTGTTGTCGTAGCCGATGCGCTTGATGGTGTCGCGAGCAACTTGAATGTAATCAACATTGGCGCCCGTGGTGATTTCGCCTGCGAGCACGACTAAACCAGTGTTACACAGGGTTTCGGCCGCAACTCTGGAGCGCGGATCCTGCTCGAAGATCGCATCTAGGATCGCGTCCGAAATTTGATCCGAAACTTTGTCGGGGTGCCCTTCGGAGACCGATTCCGAAGTAAAAAAATAATTTTTATTCATGCCATAGCCTCCTGGTTGTTGGGCGTAGCCAACTTCCCAGTGAAGCGGCGACGCTTTAGCGGTATTTGGATGCCCCGCAAGTTGTCATTAACTCGGCAGATGAGATTATAGCGCTTATTAAATCCCGACCATGCTGCGCTTACTGTTCCAATGCTTATCGCTATTGCCCTTGCAAATGCTTTGGGCATTGGGCGCTTGGATCGGCAGTGTGATCTGGCTCGCCTCAGCGAGTTATCGACGCAAATCACTCACGCATATGGCACTTGCGGGCTACCCGCTTCAAGGCCCTTTGCCGAGGCTTGTTCGTGCAAACACCGGACGGCTGATTGCCGAGCTTCCGGCCTTGTGGTTCTGGCCAAACGCGCGCTTATTTGCGCACTGCCAAAGCGCCACGCGTTCGGTGCTTTTAGACGCGATTGAAAAGGCAAAGCGCGAAAAGCGGGGCCTACTTTTTATGACACCACATTTAGGCAGCTTTGAGGTCATACCGCGTTACATCGCGCAAGATGTACCGATGACGGTACTTTTTAAACCAGCAAAGCGAGCATCGGTCGATCGTCTGTTGCGCGAGGCACGTAATCGTGGGTCGGTGCAATCAGTGCCAGCCGATCTAAGTGGGGTACGTGCTTTATTGCGCTGCCTAAAACGCGGCGAAGCCGTTGGCTTATTGCCCGATCAAGTCCCCGGCCAGGGCGATGGCGAACTTGCTGCTTTTTTCGGACAGCAAGCCTGGACGATGACGCTTCCTCAGGGACTTGTACGCAGGGCCAATCCGATCGTGCTCATGGCGGTTGCGCAACGATGTCTGGGCGCTCAGCCTGCCGGAGTTGGGGGGTGGACACTTCATTTTGAGCTTTACGAGGGCGAAACAACGCCTCGGGCGATTAACGCTGCCATGGAACAATGGATTAGGAAACTGCCCGAACAATACCTGTGGAGTTATAATCGCTATAAAGGTACAGAAACCGTCAATATATGAGTGAGCCTAGTCTCGAGATTGCAACTGGCGCCCTGATCGGTCTGGCGAGGATTTTGTCGCGCAGACCGCGGTGGCTCATGCTCACGGTTGCTAAAGTCCTGGGCCTTGTGGTTTACACCCTGGTTGCTCGCCGTCGGCGCGTTGCCTTAAGCAATCTCGCAATTGCCTTTCCCGAACTCACGCCTGCTGCGCGTCAGGCGATTGCTAAAACGCATATAAAAACGTTTGTTGTGAGCTTGATCGATCGATTTTCACTTTGGGAGGGGCCGGTCCAACAAATAGACCAAATGGTTCGTGTGAGCGGTTGGTCGCATTTGGCATCTGCCCGCGAAGCAGGGCCCGTGATTGTGCTTGCGCCGCATTTTCTCGGGCTTGATGCGGGTGGGCTTTATTTGAGCTCAAGACTTCCAGTGGTCTCGGTTTATGCGCAGCAAAAAAGCCAAAAGCTGACCGACGCTATGACTTCCGGACGCGCGCGTTTTCCCGATACCAGTTTGGTTTTGCGCAACGAAGGCTTGCGCGCGGTGTTGCGCCATTTGAAGCAGGGCAAAGTTCTATACCTGCTGCCTGATATGGATTTGGGCGCGCGTGATGCGGTTTTCGTACCCTTTTTCGGCCTTGACGCGGCAACGGTTACTACCCTTTCCAGGCTTGCGCGGATGACTGGCGCGCAGGTGCTTCCGAGCGTGACGCGTTTGCAAGACGATCGGTACCATTTTGAAATTTTCCCAGCCTGGACTGATCTTGGTGAACTAACGCCAGAAGCATCGGCGCGACGCATGAATGCCTTTATTGAGGAGCGCGTGCGTGAAGATCCGCATCAGTATTTATGGACGCATCGTCGCTACAAGACCCGGCCGCCCGGTGAGCCGCCTGTTTATCGCTAGAATGTGCGATCGCACAAAGCGCAACGACTGATCACGACTCAAAGATGATTCGCTTTAGCAAAATGCACGGTGCTGGTAACGACTTTGTTGTTATTGACGCCATTAGCCAATCGATTCAGGTGAATGAGGTGGCCTGGCATCAAGTTGCTGATCGTCATTTTGGTGTGGGCGCAGATCAAATTCTGATTGTTGAAAAGCCTCACAACCCCGCTCATGATTTTCGTTACCGTATTTTCAATGCCGATGGGGCCGAGGTCGAACAATGCGGCAATGGGGCGCGCTGCTTTGTCCGTTTTGTGCACGACCAGGGATTAACGCGAAAAAGACGTATTACAGTTGAAACCCTCGCCGGACTCATTGAGCCCGAACTCCTCGACGATGGATCGGTGAAGGTCAATATGGGTGCGCCGCGCTTTGACACCCGAGGCATCGGTTTTGTCGACTGGGAGGCCGCAGGGACCATTGGACAGGCTTGCGTTGAAGCTGGCATCGAGCATGTGCAACTGGCATCGCCCGCCCCGCAGCATTTACCAAGTCTTCGAATCGAATTGCTCTCGATGGGCAACCCCCATGCGGTGCTTTTTTTAGATGCGCCACCAAGCGATGCTATGGTCCAAGACCTTGGTCGGTTCATTGGCACACACCGTATTTTTCCGAGGCAAATCAATGTTGGATTTGCCTATTTAGTCTCACCCACACACATGCAATTGCGTGTCTTTGAACGTGGCGCAGGCGAGACACTGGCCTGCGGAAGCGGGGCATGCGCGGCCGCTGTGCTCGCCCTAGCGCGAAATAAGACCGATGAAAGCTTGCAGGTTCAGGCGCGTGGGGGCACTCTCTGGGTGCAATGGGCGGGTGAACAAAGCCCGGTCATGATGAGTGGACCCGCTCAAACCGTGTTTGAGGGGCAATTTGCGTTGCCAATGCGTTAATTAGGTCGAAGTACGAGCATGTGTTGAGGCACAAAACATTACCGTTGTGCGGCAGATTGCAGCAGTGCCGAACCAGGAGTTTTCATGTCTGAGGGTCGTAACGAAGATAACGAGCAGCAAATTGCGCGTTGGCTTAGGTCAAATCCCGAGTTCTTGCAACGGCATCCGGAGCTTTTGTCGCATTTGAAAATGCCCGATTTGCATGCGGGCCGGGCGATATCGCTTCATGAGCGTCAGCTTGAAGTCATGCGCGAGAAACATCGTCAACTCGAGCATCGGCTTGCTGACTTGATGCGTATCGCGCAGGAAAACGATTTGATCGGCGAGAAGATGCAAAGGTTTACCCGGCAATTGCTCCTCCATGAGCATCGCGCAAGCCTCGATAGCAGGCTGATGGAATTGCTGCAGGAAGTGTTCCAGGTGCCGCAAGTTGGTTTGAAGGTGTGGCCTCTAGGAGCCGCTCGGCTTGAGCCCGGCCTTGAATTGCCGCTTAGTGTCGAGCAACTCGACCGAGTTGATCAAATGCAACAGCCGCTTTGTGGCAGTCCTGCGCAAAAGCCTGGCGTGCAATGGCTTGCTGATCGCGGTCAGAATGCAAGATCAGTCGCCTTGCTTGCCCTGCGGCGTGGTATTGAGCCTCAAGCCTTCGGACTTTTGGTCCTTGGCTCTGCAGATCCGGATCGTTTTCATGCGCAAATGGGAACTGCCTTTTTGCAAAAACTCGCAGAATTGGTGTCTGCCGCCCTCACCCCGGCGCTAAGCGCGATCTGGGGAAAAGAAAGCGCGGTCAAGCCTGATCCTGAAGCAAGTCCGCCTGTCCCAGCCAAACAAGCGGCAAACCCTTGAGATGTCTGATCTTGAGCGCTATCTCGAGCGCCTGGCCAGTGAAAGACGTTACTCGAGCCACAGCCTGAAAGCTTATCGGCATGATCTGGGCTTGTTAGAGCCGCTTGTCGACACCATTGCCTCGCCGAATCTTGAAGCAAACCACTTGTCAGCTGCTATGGGAAGCAATATGCCCAGCGGTCACACAAAACCCTGGTCGAGGGTTGAAGCCAGGCATATGCGCCGATTGCTTGCTCAACTTGCATCAGAAGGACTTTCGCCCCGATCACTGGCAAGAAAGCTTTCAGCCTGGCGGGGGTTTTTCGACTTTCTCCTGGCGCAAAAAATCATCACACACAATCCTGCGCGTCAGATTAAAGCGCCAAAGATGCCATCGCGTCTGCCCAAGGCCTTGGCAACTGACGACAGTCAGCGCTTGATGGACTTTCCGCAAGACGGCGCAACGGCGACCCGAGACCTCGCCATCATGGAACTGCTTTATTCCTCAGGCCTTCGGCTTTCTGAACTGATTCAGCTTGATTGCGCCTACCATCCAAAGGCTATTGGCTGGTATGACCTTGCACAGGCTCAAGTCCAGGTGCTGGGCAAGGGTTCGAAGCGGCGTACGATCCCGGTGGGTGGCAAGGCGGTCCAAGCGATTGATGCCTGGCTCAAGCAACGCGAACAATGGCTTCAAGAGAAGCCCGACGGCGATCAGCATGCGCTTTTTATTGGTACTCGGTGCCAGCGGATCAGTGCTCGAACGATCCAACACCGGCTTGCGCGCTTAGGTCTTGCAAGCGGGCTTTCAAGCCGCTTGCATCCCCATGTTTTGCGACACTCCTTTGCCAGCGATATGTTGCAGTCAAGCGGCGATTTGCGCGCGGTCCAGGAGCTGCTTGGCCATGCAAGCATCGCAAGCACTCAAATCTACACCGCGCTTGATTTTCAAAGGCTCGCCGCAGTCTATGATCAAGCCCACCCGCGCGCGGCAAGGCGTCG
>JALQWJ010000140.1 GCA_023258775.1 Burkholderiaceae bacterium
AAAGCATTTCGTTGCGATTGCAACTGCTCAGTCTCGACTTGGAGACTACGCCGAGAAGATTCCAAATGTTGGAACTGATCTAAATCAAGTGTATAAGCGCGTTTCGCCAAGCGCTCAGCGACCAGGTCAGGTTGTTTACGAAGCAAAGCGATATCGAGCATGAGAAACCTCCGTAGCTCATTTTAACGCTTGCTCTTTCAGTTTTTCGCTTTGCGAAGCTGACGCAAATTGCTCAACTTCTCACTGATCTGAATTTCTAGCCCACGCTTACTCGGTCTATAAAAGACTTGCGCATTTAGATCATCGGGCCAATACGATTGCGACGCTGCAAAACCCTCATATTGATCATGATCATATTGATAACCCTCACCGTGACCTAGCGCTTTCATCAATGCAGTCGGCGCATTCCTCAGGTGATTGGGAACTTCTCGACTTTTGTCTTTTTTTACGAGGGCTTGAGCTTTCTTAAAGGCCGTGTAGCCGGCGTTACTCTTTGCGGCAACAGCAAGATATATTGTCGCCTGCCCTAGAGCCAGTTCACCTTCCGGTGAGCCAAGTCGTTCATAGCTCTGTGCGGCCTCGGTACAAATCTGTATCGCTCTGGGATCTGCAAGTCCAATGTCTTCCCACGCCATGCGAATAAGTCTTCTTGCAAGATACCGGGGATCTGCACCGCCATCAAGCATGCGACAAAGCCAATAAAGCGCTGCATCGGGATCAGAGCCTCGTACGGCCTTGTGAAGCGCAGAGATCTGGTCGTAAAACTGATCGCCGCCCTTGTCAAAGCGTCTCAGTGACTGGCTAAGACAGCCTTCTAGAAACATTTGGTCAATTCGAGGTATCGATGCAACAAGCGCCGCATGCTGACTTTGTTCGATTGCATTCAAGAATCGCCTGCCATCTCCGTCGGCATGCTCGATTAATCGATGAATCGAATCAACATCATAGGGAATGGCGGGCTGAAAGCACTCAAGTGCCTGCTTAAGCATCTCGAGTAATGCCTCTTCATCAAGCGATCTGAGCACATAAACTTGCGCTCTCGAAAGCAGTGCGGCATTGACCTCAAAGGAGGGATTTTCAGTCGTGGCGCCAACAAAGCAGACCAGACCCGATTCGACAAAAGGCAGCAGCGCGTCTTGCTGCGCTTTGTTAAATCGATGAATTTCATCGATAAAAAGCAGACTTTGTTCGCCTGCGACCTGGTTTAGACGCGCCTGCTCAACAGACTCTCGAATATCTTTCACGCCGGAAAAGACCGCTGAAAGGGCAATGAAACGGCAAGAGAAAGCTTCGGCCAGCAAACGCGCAAGACTGGTTTTTCCGACACCAGGCGGACCCCAGAGGATCATCGAATGTGCACGGGCAGCGCGTATGGCGAACCCCAGAGGGCTTTGCTCAGACAACAAATGTTTTTGTCCAAGCACCGATTGAATCGTTTTGGGACGCAATCGATCGGCCAGGGGTTGCATGGTCTAACGTGCCATTCGAATCAAATCAATCCCTTTAGGCATCACAAAGCGAAACTGTGCAGCGGCCACTGGAGCGAGTTGCCAATTCGAAAATTCATAACGCATCCCGCGCCCACCTAAATCGGTGATTTGCATCACCTGAGGCATACCTTGCGAAAAACCCAGATTGATATGATCAGTTAAGCCTTGCCGCTCTAGCGCTGTAGCCTTTAGCCACTGAAGCCCAGCTTTGTCGGGCAATACTTCGAACTTGAAACTGCTTAACAGGCGTTCTGAACCGATCAATAAACCAGTAGGCAGGCCCTCCAGCGCGGCGCGCAAAGGCCTCACGGTGACTTGTTCAAGGTCACGGTCGTAAATCCATAATGACTCGCCGTCGGCCAAAACCAGTTGGTCATTGGGTGCTTGGCTGTCCCAACGAAAACGATCGGGCCGCTGGAATTGGAGACTTGCTTTGCCAAGGCGAGCGTTTTCGCCATCACGTCGAATTTGTCGCAGACTCACCTGGACAGAAGCTGATTGAACCTGGCGAAGAAAACGCTCAAGACTCGTGTAAGCAGACACTTGGCTGTTCGTGCTGATCGGCTGGCCGCTAATGGCCAAACTTTGGCTCGTTGCCAAACCGGATTGACCCGAGGAGCCAGACTGACTAATTAATATCGGCAGAGGACTGGCCTGCGCTGATATTGAATGTGCAAGATAGTGCTGCGTTATGCCGGCAGTCATGGCCATCAGCACTCGGCGCCGCTTGGCTAGCCACGATGGCTTAACTGTCATCATGCTCTCGGCTTGGTACCAGAATATCGCGATTGCCACTTCCTGACATGGCCGAGACGAGCCCTGATTTTTCCATTTGCTCAAGCAACCGGGCAGACCGGTTGTAGCCAATACGCAAGTGCCGTTGTACCAGTGAAATTGATGCACGCTTGTGTTTCAAGACAACAGCGACCGCCTGATCGTAAAGTGGGTCGGCCTCAGCTTCGACCCCTGCATCTTGCAAGGTGTGGGACAGCCCTCCAAAACCAACGGCGGAGCCCGCATCAATCGATTCAGGCGCAGAAGCTTCCAAAATACCTTCGATGTATTCAGGTTCGGCCAGCGATTTCCAATGCTCGACCACCCGATGAACCTCATCGTCGCCTACGAAGGCGCCGTGAACACGCTGCGGCACACCTGAGCCGGGCGGCAAATAAAGCATATCGCCCTGGCCGAGCAGTGCCTCTGCCCCTTGCTGATCTAGAATTGTTCTGGAATCAATACGTGATGAAACCTGAAATGCGATGCGTGTTGGAATATTGGCCTTGATTAGGCCAGTAATTACATCAACCGAGGGGCGCTGGGTGGCGAGGATTAAGTGAATACCGGCTGCTCTAGCCTTTTGCGCCAAACGTGCAATAAGTTCTTCGACCTTCTTGCCAACGACCATCATCATATCGGCGAGCTCGTCGATCACCACCACGATCATCGGCAGGCGACGAAGTGGCTCAGGTTGATCGGGGGTGAGCGAGAAGGGGTTGGGAATCAATTCCTCTTTTCGCTCGGCCTCGGCAATACGATTGTTAAAGCCCGATAAATTGCGAACGCCCAGCTTACTCATCAGTCGATAACGTCGCTCCATCTCAGCAACACACCAATTCAAGGCATTTGCAGCCTGCTTCATATCGGTCACGACCGGACACAGCAGGTGCGGGATACCCTCGTAGACGCTGAGCTCGAGCATCTTGGGGTCGATCATGATCATCCGCACCTGGGTTGGATCGGCCTTATAAAGAAGCGATAGCAACATGGCGTTGATTCCCACCGATTTACCCGAACCGGTGGTTCCTGCGACCAGCAAATGCGGCATCTTGGCAAGATCCGCAACCACGGGGTGTCCTGCAATATCCTTTCCTAATGCCAGAGTAAGGGGTGAACTGCCTTGAGCATAAACCTGCGAACCCAAGATTTCTGATAAACGAACCGATTGGCGTCTTGCGTTGGGCAATTCAAGCCCCATCAAGCTCTTGCCAGGGATTGTCTCGACCACACGTATCGAGGTTAAGGAAAGCGCTCTAGCCAGGTCCTTGGACAAATTCACGATCTGGCTGCCCTTCACGCCAGTGGCTGGATCGATCTCGTAGCGGGTAATCACTGGACCAGGGTATGCAGCAACCACGGTCGTGGCCACACCGAAATCAGCAAGCTTCTTTTCGATCAAACGCGAGGTGAACTCCAGTGTTTCTGGGGACACTAATTCTTGCTGAACACTTACCGCATCAAGCAAAGCAATTGGCGGCAACTCGGTATCTGGGGGCAAATCAGCAAAAAGAACTGACTGCCGCTCTGCCTGAGCGCGCTCAGACATTTCGACCTGTGCAACCGCAGGCTCGATATGAATGGGCTCTGGATGATCCTCACGCAAAATTTTTCGCTTCTCGGTGACCTGCTCCTCGCGATCGGCAAGTGCACGTTCGCCCACTTTTCGATCACCGCGTGCCGCAATCGCTGCGCGTGCGGCGAAAAACTGGCGTTCGAGCCAGGCACCGAAAGACTCGAGCACCTCAATCCATGAGAAGCCCCCGAGCAGTGATAAACCGGCACCGAGCAAAATCCAGCAAAAAAGCGTGAACCCTACTGGTCCCATCCAGTCGATAAGAACAGGACCAAACAGCAGGCCAAAGACCCCACCAGGTACAAGGGGCAACTCCGGCAGCATTCGTAATCGTGTTGCCTCAAGTAGGACCGAGGCAAAAAAAATGAGCAAAAACCCAAAGGATTTCATCCAGGGTTGGAGCAACGTTGGCGATTCACCGCGCCCACTGTGTTCATCGCTAAAACTACGATCACGACGAAGGCGCCTCAGGTCTGAAATAACCCAATAGAGCAGGCCTATCGGCACTAAATAAGCACTCAAACCGGCTAAATAAAGCAAAAGATCGGCGAACCAAGCCCCCATTCGCCCCATGACATTGCGTATGGGCTCGCCATTACCTGCTGTCGACCACCCAGGATCAGCATGGTGATAACTCACAAAGGCGAGGAGCAGTGCCGTAGCGAGTAACGAAAAGCCAATCCATCGCAACTCAAGAAGCCAGCGGTTGTTCCTCGGCAAGGCGGGACCTTGCAGCGGCGGTTCAGCGGCTTGACGCGGTCGACGATTGCCCGAACGGGGGCTTGAAGCTGAAGTAGTCATGACAGGCCTATAATTTTGCCCTAGTTTGCGTCGCGCTGAACTGAACGAGAATGACTGGCAGTGAAACACAGTAAAGCGCAGTAAATCGCATCACTCTCCTCATCAACCTAAAACACGTTTGCGATAACACCATGACTGAAAAACACTGTCAGCTTCTCATTCTCGGCAGCGGCCCAGCCGGCTACACAGCAGCGGTTTATGCTGCCCGCGCCAATCTTCGTCCGGTGTTGGTAACAGGACTCGCACAAGGTGGCCAGTTGATGACCACAACC
>JALQWJ010000141.1 GCA_023258775.1 Burkholderiaceae bacterium
GCGGGTCTTAGCAGACCCTGGCAGAAAATCCGCCGGCTAAGCCGTCATTGGTGGCATGAACAAGCGCAGTGGCCAGCGGTCCTTGTGATTCTCTGGCTAGCGACGCGATCTGCGAGTCTTTTTAGCGCCATTCAGGCGAGTATTGCAACATCAGCACACTGGCCAACCGGTACCGAATCCATGGTTACGGGTTTTGGACTTGGTGTTGGCGCAGGCTGGCTCCTGGTTGAAAGCCTGCTCCTGAGCCTATTGCTCGCGCAACTTTGTCGCAATGTCTGGGTCTTTTGGTTGTGTCTTGGCAGCACGCAGTGCTTGCTGCTTGGAGGTTTGTTGTTGAATTTATTGTATAGGCCCTCATTGCACATGGGTGCCACGGGGCTTTTGCCGATGCTGATATGGATGCTAATCCTCGCGGGTTGGGCATTCTGGCATCGGATCATAAGCCCGAGAGGCGCAGGCTTGCTTGGGCTTGGCATCGCGAGCTTATGGGCCTTGCGAACGCTCAGCGTCGTCGTGGTGGCGAGCCTTGTTGCTGAGGCCGAGCGATCGAGTCTCGGACCTGGGCTGGGCCCTTCGCCAAGGGCAGAGCTCGGTCTTGGCGCCTGGCTATTGTCGCTACAAGATGCCTGGAGCATTGGACTTGCCAGCTGGCGATTGAGTTTGGATCCTTACTGGCAGGCGATGCTTGATCTGTGGTTAGGACAACAACAAACCACCAAAGAGATCTTCGGCCGCACACCGGTTCTAGGTCGAAGCCTGCAGCATTTTGAAGCTGTGGTCTTACTTGTTCAAGAGCTCTGGCGCTGGATGTGTTTACTGTGGTTCGCGGTGGTGGCGCTTGAAGCAAAGCAGGCCAGGATCCGGCCGCGACGCCGCCTATAATGCGAGCAGCCGCGCGCGCCATCGTGGGGCCTTTGTAGCGCTCCCCTTCAAACCCACGTCAGGTTTTTGCTATGTTCTACCGCCATCATGTGTTTTTTTGTCTCAATCAACGCGATGCCGGCAGGCCTTGTTGTGCGGCTCAGGGTGCAGAGGCACTGCAAGGCTTTGCCAAGGCGAGGATTAAAGCACTCGGACTTCAGGGCGCTGGCGCGATTCGGATTAACAAGGCGGGATGCCTTGACCGATGCGAACTTGGCCCTGTTTTCGTGGTCTACCCCGAAGGTGTTTGGTACACCGCGGTCGACGAACAAGACATCGAGGAAATTATCCAAACCCATCTTATTGGCGGAACGATTGTTCAAAGGCTTCAATTGCCCAGTCAACCGCAGTGAACGCTCAAACACAAACAAGATACTTTCAGATTCAGTCCCGGCGTATTGAGGTGCTGATTGATCAAGCCTCGAGTTCGCAGGGTTTGGCCCTGATTGCGCATCCTCATCCCTTGTTTGGTGGCACAAACCAGAACAAGGTGGTGCAAACCCTTGCGAGAGCATTTCTTGAGCAAGGCTACGACACCTGGCGACCGAATTTTCGCGGTGTTGGTGAAAGCGAAGGTCGCTACGACGAAGGTCGAGGTGAAACCGAGGATTTTTTATCGCTCTTGCAAGAGGCAAAAAGGCAGTATCCAGACTTGGGTACAACGACAAGATGCCTGGCACTTGCAGGTTTTTCCTTCGGAAGCTTTGTGGCAAGCATGGCTTTTGAAAAGCTCGGTTCGCTCGCACTGTGTGCAGATAAGCTGGTACTTGTCGGACCTGCTGCTTCGCGATTTCCGATGCCGACAGTCCCCGAACACAGCATCGTCATCCATGGCGAAGACGATGAAGTGGTTGCCCTTGCCGATGTCATGGCATGGGCGCGTCCCATGGCACTACCGGTTCTTGTCTTTCCACAAACATCCCACTTTTTCCACGGACGTTTGCCCTTACTCAAGCAACGGGTCTCTCAATGCTTGGCAAGGGGCAGGCAAAACTAAGGAGTCGCTGTGTCTTTCCTACGGACCATTAGGCACACCGCCGCAGTGCCAAGGGCTAAGCTTCAAAGCCCTGGTGCAAACAGCTTGCATCGCTGGTTAGCTGCCTTAGCCCTTGCGATGCTGCCGATTCAATTGCCTTTGGCCGCTCAAACAAGCAAGGCTGACGCCGATCAGCAAGGACAGGTGAGTAAAGCCGAGTCTGAAAAGCAAAGCCAGACGAACAAGGCTGAGACCAACAAAGTAGGTCAAGCCGCAAAAGCCGAGGCGGACAAACCGACTCCGTCAAACAAGTCTGAAAGCGAATCAACGAAACGGCTCGATGCACCGAGCTTGGCAAAGGCTTCCGCACCTGCCTCTGCAATTGCTGCGATCGGTCCAACAATTGCAGCAAAAGCATGGGTGCTTTACGACGTAAGCAGCCAACAGGTTTTAGCGGCACACGAAGCCGAGAAAACGCTCGACCCAGCCTCGCTTACAAAACTTATGACGGCATATTTGAGCTTCTCGGCCATTAAGGAAGGCCGACTAAAGCTCGATCAGCGCCCGCCCGTCTCGCAGAAGGCCTGGAAGGCGGTCGGTTCAAGAATGTTTGTCGATCCGGGTAAGCCAGCGACAGTCGATGAGCTGCTCAAAGGTATGATTGTGCAATCGGGTAACGATGCTTCAATGATTCTTGCCGAAACGCTCGCTGGGTCTGAAGAAGCCTTTGCCCAGCAAATGAACCGCGAAGCCCAACGTATTGGCTTGAAGCATACTCAATACCGCAATTCAACCGGTTTACCTGATAGCCAACACTACAGCAGCGCCTACGATTTGGCATTGCTTGCTTCGCGTTTAATTCGCGAATTTCCAGATCGTTATGCACTTTACTCACTACGCGAATACAGTTATAACAATATTAAACAGCCCAATCGAAACCGGCTTTTGGCGATCGACCCTAGCGTTGACGGATTGAAAACGGGACACACAGAAGCGGCTGGCTGGTGCCTGGTTGCATCGAGCCGCCGCAAAGACAACACAACCCAACAGGAACGGCGACTGATCTCGGTTGTGCTAGGCGCAGCATCAGAGTCGGCACGCCTAGTTGAGTCGCAAAAATTACTCAACTGGGGGTTTCAAAATACAGACGCGGTATTGTTGCATCCTGCTGGCAAACAAGTTGCGCAATATAAAGTCAGAAGAGGTGCAGCTTCCGAAGTCTTAGCGGGCTTTGAAGGCGCGCTCAGTGTGGTGGTTCCTAAAGGTAGTGGCGCGAGGGTCAAGACCGATTTGATTCGAATTGACCCGCTTGTTGCCCCGATTGCCAAAGGACAGCGAATCGGCACCGCTCGAATCAGTCTCGACGGTCAGGCGATTTCAGAGGTGCCTTTAGTCGCACTTAGCGAAGTGCCAACGGCGGGCTGGTTTGGACGGGCATGGGATACGGTCATGCAGTGGGTAGGTCTTTGATGTTGTCAAAAGGATAAGCGTATGCATGCAAGTCAGCTTAACTCAAGTGCGATAAACGCGACTGAATTCAATGAAGATGAAACGACCGTTTATTTGAACGGCGAATTTCTGCCGCTTAGCCAGGCGAAAATTCCCGTGCTCGACCGAGGTTTCATTTTTGGTGACGGCATTTATGAAGTAGTCCCCGCGTATGCACGGCGATTGTTTCGTTGGCCTGAGCATCTGGCACGCTTAAAGCGCAGCCTTGCAAAGATAAGGATTGATAATCCTTATAGCGATACGCAATGGTTGGCGCTCATTGAATCCCTGATTCAAAAACATCCTTGGTCTGAGCAATTCGTTTACTTGCACATCACCCGAGGGGTTGCCAAGCGCGATCATGCCTTCCCGAAGTCGAGCAAAGCGACGGTTTTTGCAATGACATCTCAACTGCAACCTGTCCCCGAACAATTGCGCCGTGAAGGCGTTGCCGCGATAACCCTTGACGATCAGCGCTGGCTGCACTGCGACATTAAATCGATTTCCTTGCTGGGTAATGTATTGGCAAGACAGGCTGCGGTTGATGCATCGGCGGCAGAGTGCATTCAGTTTCGTGACGGCCAAATGACCGAAGGCTCATCAAGCAATATCTGGCTTGTGCGCCATGGCGAGGTACTGGGCGCACCAGTTGATCACCGCCGCGGGACACGGCAAGCGGTTTGGTATGCCTAAATTTAAAGCTGTTTTAGACCATCAACCCATGATTTTGAAAACCATTTCAGCATTTTCAGAACAGACTTTTTTTAAACAGTGTTTAGTGACCATTTCAAGAGAAGATTTTCAAGAATTAAAGCAATTATTAGAAAATAAATACTGGCCTTTTCCTGTTCAAATTGTGATTGGGGGAGAAACAAGGGCCATTTCTGTAAAAAATGCTGTGGACCTAGTCCACACAGAGTTTGTGTGGATTCATGACGGGGCAAGGCCTTTTGTGTCACAAGCATTAATCTATCGCTTGTATCACGCATCTAGAATACATGATGCGGTGATCCCTGTGATTGATGAAGTAGATACGTTAAAAGAAGTCAAAGAGGGATATGTTTTACGAACTGTCGAAAGAAACGTTTTTAAACGGGTTCAGACTCCTCAAGTGTTTAAAACACACTGTCTAAAAGAGGCTTATCAGTCTTTTTTCAACAAATCCCAAACAGATGAATCGGGGTTGGTAGAAAAAACAAAGGTTCCTGTTTATGTTGTTGAAGGAGAAATAAATAATAAAAAGATTACATTTCAAACAGATATCGCCTAAATAACAAAAATAAATATGTCAATATTCTTATTTAAAGGAAATTAATGCTGGGACCATCTATAGAAAAAAAACCTATTTTTTTAAATGCCAATAGTTCAAAAATAAGGTCAAAATCAGTAGCTCTATCCTGTTCATTTGAAAACTATAGGGTGGCTTTAGAAGGTCTGATTAATAGCGTTTCTTCTATTCATATGACAATAAAAAAACTGGGTGAATTGGGATCTCATCGATATCAACAAATCATTG
>JALQWJ010000142.1 GCA_023258775.1 Burkholderiaceae bacterium
AGTCCGGTGAGATTGCGCGCAAGGTCGCACTCAAGGGTGTGGGCGCCACGGCCGGTGCGCGTGCTGCCATCGAGGCCGCGGGCGGCAGCCTCGCTTGAGGCTGATTCTGGTTCTCTCTTCCAACGGCTGAAGCAGAAAGACACGTGGCAACCAACGCAGCGCAGCTGGCCAAGAGTGGCAAGTTTGGCGATTTACGTCGCCGGCTTGTCTTTCTTGTGCTGGCTCTGATCGTCTACCGCATTGGGGCACACATCCCTGTGCCGGGGATTGATCCTGCCCAGTTGGAGCAGCTGTTCAAGAGTCAGAGCGGGGGCATCCTGAACCTGTTCAACATGTTCAGCGGTGGCGCGCTGTCTCGCTTTACGGTATTCGCCTTGGGCATCATGCCCTACATCTCTGCATCGATCATCATGCATTTGCTACGGCGGTTATTCCGCAGCTTGAAGCCTTGCGTAAAGAGGGTGAGGCTGGCCGCAGAACAATAACCAAATACACGCGTTGGTTTACGCTTGCTTTGGCAACTTTCCAGGGTTTCGGTATTGCGGTCGCTCTTGAAGCTCAACCGGGACTTGTCATTGATCCCGGCATGATGTTCAAGTTCACCGCGGTTGTTACGCTTGTGACGGGCACGATGTTTTTGATGTGGCTTGGTGAGCAAATCACAGAACGTGGCCTTGGCAACGGTATCTCGATGATTATTTTCGCAGGCATTGTCGCAGGGCTACCGAATGCGATTGGCGGGCTTGCGGAGTTGGTTAGAACGGGCTCGATCGGCGCTTTTGCAGCTTTAGTCATTGTCGTGCTGGTAGCGGCGGTAACTTGCTTTGTGGTGTTTGTAGAACGCGGCCAACGTCGTATCACGGTGAATTATGCAAAGCGTCAGGTGGGGAATCGGATCTACGGTGGTCAAACATCATTTTTGCCGCTTAAACTTAATATGTCTGGCGTCATTCCTCCGATTTTTGCGTCCTCGATTATTTTGTTTCCTGCAACCATTGGTCAGTGGTTTGCCTCGGGTGATTCAGAAAATCCAGTGGTTCGATTTATTAAGGACGCTGCCTCAACACTTTCGCCTGGTCAACCGGTGTACATCACGGCGTATGCGCTTGCAATTATCTTTTTTTGTTTCTTTTATACAGCGCTTGTTTTCAATAGTCGCGAAACAGCAGATAACCTCAAGCGTAGCGGCGCATTTATTCCAGGGATCAGGCCAGGCGATCAGACCGCGCGGTATATCGATAAGGTCTTAATGCGTCTTACCTTGGTCGGTGCCTTCTACATTACTGTTGTTTGTCTCGTACCTGAGTTTTTGGTTTTGCAGTGGAATGTTCCCTTTTATTTTGGCGGTACTTCGTTGCTGATTATTGTTGTCGTCACCATGGATTTCATGACCCAGGTTCAGTCCTACATGATGTCTCACCAGTATGAGAGTTTGTTGCGCAAGGCAAACGCCGGAAAGCCCAGGAAAGCATGAGCAAGGAAGACGTCATTCAAATGCAGGGCGAGATTTTGGAGAATCTGCCTAATGCCACATTCAGGGTCAAACTGGAAAATGGACATATGGTTTTAGGTCATATATCCGGAAAAATGCGTATGAACTACATCAAGATCTTGCCAGGTGACAAGGTTACGGTTGAGCTAACGCCTTATGATTTATCGAAGGCGCGTATTGTTTTTAGAGCGAAGTGAATTTGTATCGTCGTATTGATTTGATCAGCCAGGCGCATTAGTCGCTTTGTCTGGTGAAAAGAATGTATCAACAAGGAATATGAATCATGAAAGTTTTGGCGTCGGTGAAAAAGATTTGTCGCAATTGCAAGATCATCAAGCGAAATGGTGTTGTTCGGGTTATCTGCACCGATCCCCGTCATAAGCAGCGCCAAGGCTAAGCGAGGTTAAAGATCATGGCACGTATCGCAGGCATAAATATCCCCGATCGGCAGCACGCAGAGATCGGTTTGACAGCCATTTACGGTATCGGTCGTCCGCGCGCCCGAAAAATCCTTGAAGCCGCAGGTGTGGATTACACCAAAAAGGTCAAGGATTTAAACGACGCTGAGCTTGAGCGAATCCGCGACCAGATTGGGCAGTACATCGTTGAAGGCGACCTTCGCCGCGAAGTTTCGATGTCGATCAAGCGCCTTATGGACTTGGGTTGCTATCGTGGTGTGCGACATCGCCGTGGGTTGCCGGTACGTGGGCAACGCACACGTACTAATGCGCGTACCCGAAAAGGACCGCGCAAAGCCGGCGTTGCCCTCAAGAAGTAAGCGGGTATCGCAGCGTTAATTGAATGCTTTTAATTAGAGAATTCCTGGAGAACCTTGATGGCAACTAAGGGTCAGTCAGCTGCTCAACAGGCAGCAGCATCGCGGGCACGTAAAAAGGCGCGCAAAAATGTGACCGATGCGATTGCGCATGTTCATGCTTCATTCAACAACACGATTATTACGATTACGGATCGTCAGGGTAATGCGCTTGCTTGGGCTACCTCTGGAGGCGCCGGCTTTAAAGGGTCTCGTAAGTCGACGCCTTTTGCGGCACAGGTGGCAGCCGAGTCTGCTGGTCGCGCTGCGATGGAGTGTGGCGTTAAAAATATTGATGTGCAGATCAAGGGCCCCGGCCCAGGTCGCGAGTCTTCTGTGCGGGCGCTAAACGCGTTGGGTATCAAGGTATTGTCGATTCAAGACGTTACCCCAATGCCCCACAATGGTTGTCGTCCACCGAAAAAACGCAGGATTTAGTCGGCTTGTTGTTGAACCGTCTTTTTTTGTTGCTTTTCTTAAATCGTTATTGATGTTGTAAAGACCACTGTTCGCCGCCCTGTCATCTCTAAAGTCAGGGACTAAGAAGTGCGAACTCACACAAGTACGTTAAACCGCACCTGTGTTAGACGCTCGATGAAAGGAATATTCGCGTGGCACGTTATACCGGACCTAAAGCAAAACTCTCCAGACGCGAGGGTACAGATCTCTATTTAAAAAGCACTCGCCGCTCGCTCGATGGCAAGTGCAAACTCGACTCCAAACCGGGTCAGCATGGTCGCACCTCGGGTGCCCGCACCTCGGACTTCGGTTTGCAGTTACGGGAAAAGCAAAAGGTTAAGCGCATGTATGGCGTCTTGGAGCGCCAGTTTCGTCGCTACTTTGCGGCTGCAGAAAGTCGACGCGGCAATACCGGCGAGAACCTGCTTCAGCTTCTTGAATCACGTCTTGACAATGTTGTTTACCGTATGGGTTTTGGCTCGACGCGTGCAGAAGCCCGGCAGTTGGTGTCGCATCGAGCTGTGACGGTTAATGGCGAGGTCTTGAACATTCCTTCGGCGATGATTCGTCCTAATGATGTCATTTCGCTGCGCGAGAAGGCCAAAAAGCAAGCTCGGATTCAGGACGCCTTGAATCTCGCAGAGCAACATGGCTTTCCACAGTGGGTGTCGGTGGATAAGACCAAGATGGAGGGTGTTTTTAAGGGTATGCCCGAACGCAGTGACCTTCCTTCAGATATCAATGAGAACCTGATCGTCGAGTTGTATTCGCGTTAATCCCCCAATGCATTGTTGCGGCCATCAAAGGTGTTGGTCGCTGCTTGCCTTCTCTATTTGAACGAAAGGAACGACTATGCAGACAGCCATGCTTAAGCCGCGCATTGTCGAGGTTGAACAACTCGGCGCTAACCACGCCCGTGTCGTGATGGAACCCTTTGAACGAGGCTACGGCCATACCCTGGGCAACTCATTACGCAGGGTTTTGCTTTCCTCGATGGTTGGCTACGCGCCTACCGAAGTACAGATCGCAGGGGTTGTACACGAATATTCGACGCTCGATGGCGTACGTGAAGATGTGGTTGATTTGTTGTTAAATCTCAAAGGCGTTGTTTTTAAATTGCACAACCGGGATGAGGTCTTTGTGACGCTCCGGAAGGATCAACCTGGTCCAGTCACCGCCGCAGAGATCGACTTGCCTCATGATGTTGAAGTGGTCAACCCCGAGCATGTGATTGCTTACCTCACGCAAGGTGGCAAGATTGATATGCAGATCAAAATCGAGCGTGGCCGTGGCTATGTACCCGGAAGTCTGGGGCGCAGTGAATCCCATGGTATTGGCCGTGTTGTGCTTGATGCTTCATTTTCGCCTGTGCGCCGGGTGAGCTATGCGGTTGAAAGCGCCCGTGTTGAACAGCGTACCGACTTGGATCGTTTACTGATCGATATTGAGACCAACGGTGTGATTCAGCCTGAAGAAGCGGTCCGTCAATCGGCTCGAATACTTGTTGAGCAATTATCTGTCTTCGCCGCGCTTGAAGGTGGTCATGATGCGCTTGATGCATTCTCAGGCCGCACGCCGCAGCTTGACCCGATCTTATTGCGCCCTGTCGATGACCTCGAGTTGACCGTGCGTTCAGCGAATTGCTTAAAGGCTGAGAACATTTACTACATCGGTGATTTGATCCAGCGAAGCGAAAATGAGCTGCTCAAAACACCGAACCTGGGTCGTAAATCACTTAATGAGATCAAGGTACGCGCATATGACGCGAACTTGGTAACAAATGGCTACGCTACTGTGACATCAGGGCAGATCACGTTCGCAGGTTCTGGTCTTACTGACTGGTATCTGTTTGAGTGCGCTCAGGAAACGTCTATCGCTAACAGTGACGGTGCAACTGATCGCGCTAACGGAACAACTGTACACACGCAGACTATCACATACATCAACAACAAGTTAAAGACTGCTTTCCGTAACACATTGAACTCAATGCACGGAATGTTAGTACACGTTGCGGTTAAAGACAACAACGGTAACGCTTGGTTGTATGGATATTCTCGCGGTTGCATTGTTTCCGCTTCAAGTGCTAC
>JALQWJ010000143.1 GCA_023258775.1 Burkholderiaceae bacterium
GTCGTGTATGTAGCACCGAACCCGTGTAACAGAGGCGAACCACTTGCTGCCGATTGAGTCGATGAGCGTCAATACGAGCAACCTGTGGCGTCATGTCAGCTCTGACGGCCAGCGTGCGGCCAGAGAGCAGATCAACGGTTTGGAACATTTGCCTGGCTAAATCCTTACCAGAACCCACAAGCAGAGCGTCTAAGTACTCAATAAGCGGTGGCGAGACCAGCTCATATCCGTAAACCCGAAACAAATCGAGCAATCGCCGACGCAAGTCCTCAATACGGCGGGCCTCTGTGGGCAGTACGTCTGAAATACCTTCGGGAAGCAACCAACGGGGCATGTTGAGGATGTGCTTAGGGAAAGCGGGAGTTTAGCGAAGATTTAAAGCCACAAGAGCCCAGTACCTAGCGCGAGCGCTAATAAAGCAAATTGTCTAATGCGCTGAGGATCGATATCGCCAAGCTTTTGCATGGTTTCTCGCCAACGCTCAGGCGCAACAAACGGGAGGAAACCTTCAAATATAAGCGCCAGACCTAACGCCTTCAACCAAATTTCGGGCATGCCCTCAACGCGCCGCGGGTGCGGCCCGCGTTGCTCCACTATTGGGTGCCTTGAAGTACTTAAAGAAGTCCGAACTTGGATCGAGCACCATCACATCGCGTTTGGCCTGGAAAGTCTCCCGATAAGCCTGCAAGCTACGGTAAAAAGCCGCAAAATCCGGGTTCTGTCCAAAAGCTTCAGCATAAAGTGCGGAGGCTTTTGCATCACCCTGCCCCTTAAGGCGCTGCGCGTCACGGTAAGCCTCAGCAAGGATCACATCGCGTTGTCTTTCTGCATCGGCGCGGATTTTTTCGGATTCGGCACCGCCGGTAGCTCTTCGTTCATTCGCAACGCGTTTTCGTTCAGATTGCATACGTTCGAAGACTCGGTCAGCCACCTCAGGCGCAAAATCGACGCGCTTGAGTCGGACATCAACGATTTCGGCGCCAATTTCCTTGGCAGCCTCATTGAGCTTGTTGCGAAGTTCTTCAACGATTTTCTCGCGCTCTCCTGAAATCAGCTCAGCGACAGTAATTTTGGAAATTTCGATATTCATTCCATCACGTAGACTTCTGAGCAGTCGATCTGCAGCGACCGCCTGACTACCACTGACCGAGCGAATAAATGTTTTGACATCAACAATTCGCCACTTCACATACGAATCGACTTGAAGATTGAGTTTTTCTGAGGTGATGAATCGATCGGTATCAGGCGTGTCAATTGTTAAAATTCGTTTATCGAAGTAGGTGACGTTCTGAAACGGAGGTGGTAACTTAAAGTGCAGGCCAGGCGCTTCGATCACCCGTTTGATCTCACCGAGTGCATACACGACCGCATACTGCCGTTGGTCAACCACAAACAAAGAAGAAAGCACCAACAAACCAATCAGCGGAACGCTTAGTGCAAAGATCATAAGTCGATTCATCGCCCTGACTCCCGTTCTCTGGTCCTCGCCGCCGCTCGACCTCTAGCCTCTTCAGCAGCAGCACGCGGCACTGCGGGCACGGCGGTTTGCGGTGAGAGCTCACCGTTTGAAGCGCGGGCGGTTGTCGCAGGTTGCTCGCCCGCACTTTGCTGAATCAGCTTATCAAGGGGCAAATACAGCAAATTACCTCCTGCCTTACTGTCCACGAAGACTTTGGCATTGTTTGAAAAGACCTGTTGCATCACTTCGAGATACATGCGATCGCGAGTGACTTGGGGTGCTTTGGCGTATTCTGTGAGCACCTGCTTGAAACGGCTCGCATCACCCTCTGCGGTAGCAATTGTCGACTGTCGGTAACCCTCAGCTTCTTGCATCAATCGTGCAGCAGCACCACGCGCTTTGGGAATCACATCATTGGCGTAGGCCATCCCTTCATTAATAAGGCGTTCGCGGTCTTGGGCTGCCTTGTTGGCATCTTCAAAAGCCGCCTGAACCTGCTCAGGTGGCTGTGCCTGTTGCACATTTAGATCGACCACCGTAATGCCTACTTTGTAACGATTCAAAATATTTTGTGTTTGCTGTCGGGCAGCCTTGGCGACCGCCTCTTTCTCTTCGTAGAGCACCTGATCAATTGTTTTCGTACCAACAACTTCGCGGGTCGCTGTTTCCGCAGCCTGGCGGATCAGGTTGTCTGGACCACCGCTCAATTGATTGTTAAACAAATAGGAACGTGCATCGCTGATCCTGTACTGCACTGCAATCTGCAGATCAACAATACTCTGGTCTTGGGACAGCATGAGTGCTTCTTTAAGGACCTTATTTTTTACATTACCCCGATAGCCGACTTCGGCCTGGCGAAGCTGCTGGGTGTTGACAAGTTCTGCCTGTTGCAAGGGGTAGGGCAAACGCCAGGACAGACCGGGACTCTCGTTAAGCTGACGAAACTCGCCAAACTGTAAAATCGCCGCAACATGCCCTTCGGGCAAGATATAAATGCCGCTGCCCATCCAAAGTGCGAGCAACACCGCAGCGATCGCCCCAATGCCACCTTTGCCAAACGATGGCACGGGCATACTCGGACCGCCCTGGGATGGGCCTCGAGGTCCCTGCCCTCGGCCACCACGAAACACCTGATTGAGCTTGCGGTTGAAATCTCGCCATAGTTCATCGAGATCAGGCGGAGAATCTGGTCGACGGTTTCGCCGATCATCGCGCCCCGAGCCTTGTTGATCGTTTTGGTTTGGTTGATTCGATTGGTTTGAACCCTGACCCGATCCTTGGGAGCCGCTTCGACCCCAACCTGGATCGTTAAGCGAGAAAACGCGTCGCAAGAAAGCCCTCATCTGGATTAAGCCTAATTGGTGGATAAAGAAGTTAGAGACCAGTGCATTGAGGATTGATTTTCAGAGAATCCCTGGCTTGCCTGCATTTGCATGCTTTGCACCATCGCCTCTCTGACATGCTCGATACCTGATCGCTCCTGCGCGCTGATATGGATTCGCTCGATCCTACCATAGGCATCTTTTTGCACACCGGGGTTCAGGTTAAGCAGATCGCACTTGTTCACGATATCAATGCGCGGGATCTCTCCCGCACCAATTTCGCCTAAAACCTTGAACACTTCGTCAGCCTGCCTTTCCCGCTCCTGACTGGAACCATCTAAAACATGTAGGAGGAGATCTGCCTGCGCGGTCTCTTCAAGGGTCGCGTGGAAAGCGTCAACAAGGCCATGTGGCAAATCGCGAACAAAACCAACCGTGTCTGAAAGCACACAGTCAATCCCATGCTCGAGGTGTACTCGCCGCGTCAAGGTATCGAGGGTCGCAAAAAGCTTATCGGCCGCATAGGCTGGCGCATCTGATCCAGCAAGTGCGTTAAACAAGGTTGACTTACCCGCATTGGTGTAGCCAACCAGTGAAACTTTGAACACACCCTGACGACTTCTTGCTTTGCGACGTGTCTGTCGCTGCCTGGCCATCAAGGCCAGCCGCTCGCGAAGGCGGCGGATCTTCACCTCAATCATACGGCGATCAAGTTCAATTTGGCGTTCGCCAGGTCCGCCACGAACACCGATGCCCCCTCGTTGGCGTTCCAAGTGAGTCCACATACGCACGAGCCTTGTTGACTGATGTTGAAGGCGCGCCAGCTCGACTTGAGCCTGCCCCTCTTGGCTCTGGGCTCGACGGGCGAATATCTCAAGAATAAGCTCGGTTCGGTCCAATACTGGAACGCCCCAGAGCCTGTTCAAATTTCGCTGATGAACTGCCGAGAGTGCCTGATCGAACACAACTTCAGTGATCTCTTCGCTTGCAATCATTGTGCCTATTTCTTCAGCCTTACCGCTACCAATAAACAAGGCTGGATCCGGACGATCGCGGCGACAACGAAGCCTCGTAGTTGGTTCCAGACCGGCCGACAAGGCCAAAGCATGCAACTCGTCAAGGTCAGCGGCCGCTCGCCGTTGTGAATCAACAGCGATCAAAAGGCAGCGCGAGGAAAAGGTCACCCTGCGTCGGCGTCGGAAGAAAAGTTGACCGCACGCGATGGAACGACTGTCGAAATCGCATGCTTGTAGACCATTTGTGTCACCGTGTTTCGCAGCAAAACCACGTATTGGTCAAAGGACTCGATGTGCCCTTGCAGTTTGATGCCGTTGACCAGGTAAATCGACACGGGGACGTGCTCCTTGCGAAGCATGTTAAGAAAGGGGTCCTGCAAAAGCTGGCCTTTATTGCTCATGTTGATGGCTCCGTTGGGTCTTGTTTTGTTGTTACGGGAGTCTGTTCTTATCCCTTTAATCTAGATTTTGCCTACTTCCCGAGATGCTGTATTGCTCAATCCTCTTTCGCATAAGGGTTTGTTGAGGATCGCCATTCAATACGCAAGGGCGTGCCCTGCAGCTTAAAGACATTACGGAACCAGGATTCCAAATATCTTTTATAGCTCTCTGAAATCCGATCGAGCGAATTACCATGAACGACCACAACCGGGGGATTTTGGCCACCCTGATGTGCATAGCGAAGTTTCGGTCGGAAGGGTCCTTTGCGTGGCGGCTGTTGCCGCTCTACAGCTTCGCGAAGTGCGCGAGTAAGCTTAGGCGTTGGCAGCTTTGCCATCGCCGCCGCAAAGGCCTGGTCGACAGCGCGCATCAACATCGCCAAACCGCGTGCCTGCTTTGCCGAAATAAAGCACAGTTCAGCAAACTGCAAAAATTGTAGCGACTGCAATAGATCACGCTTAAAGGTTTGTTTGGCACTTGAGTCGAGCGCATCCCATTTATTGACAGCCACCACAACCGCACGTCCTGCATCAAGTACGTAGTTGGCAATCCCTGCGTCAAGATGTCCGACACCCTCACCCGCATCAAGCATCAAAATACA